>CAZYDV010000049.1:0-24032 GCA_964646405.1 uncultured Granulosicoccaceae bacterium
GGCGTAATATGCCGGTAACACTGAAAGAAGTTGCACTGGCGGCCGGGGTGTCGCGCTCAGCGGTATCGCGAACCTTTACCGATGGTGCATCGGTATCTGAAAGTACGCGGCTGAAGGTAGAAAAAGCGGCCGCGCAATTGGGCTATACCCCCAATGCGCTGGCCTCCAGCCTCACCACCGGCCGCACCCGGTTGATCGGTCTGGTATCGAATAACTTTCATAACCCGATCTTTCTGGAAGTGTTTGATCTCTTCACCCGTGGGTTGCAGGATCGCGGCCTGCGACCGCTGCTGGTGAATCTCAGTGATGAAACCAATCCGGTGCATTCGGTGCGAATGCTGCGACAATATTCGGTAGACGGTGTGGTCGTAGCGTCATCGACGCTACCGCAGGAGTTTTCCCGCGCGTTTAAAGAGGCGGCGATACCGGTGGTTCACTCGTTTGGCCGCCACTCAAGCTCACCCCAGGTGCATGTGGTTGGTATCGACAATGTCGAGTGTGGCCGCATGGCGGCGCGCGAATTGGTGGCGCGTGGCTATACGAATATTGCGGCGCTCGGCGGGCCGAAATCTGCGACCTCCACACAGGATCGAATCGAGGGGTTTACCGCGGAAACATCGCGGCATGACAACCTCTCTGTTAGTCTGTCCTACGCCAGCGCCTATTCGTTTGAGGCAGGGCGGATGGAGATGAATCGATTATTGGAAAAGTCCCCGGCTGAAGCCTATTTTTGTGGCGATGATGTACTATCGATCGGGGCGCTCAGCGCGTTGCAGGATGCCGGGCTGCGGGTGCCCGATGATGTTGGCTTGATCGGATTGAACGACATGGAGATGGCCGGTTGGGAGAATATCAATCTCACCACCATTCACCAGCCGATTCGCCAGATTATCAGCTCCTCGATCGAACTGATCGTATCTATGCTGGATGATCCGGATCGCTATCCGGAGGCGCGGTTGTTTCCCTGCCAGGTAATCGAACGCGCTACACTCAAGCCCAGACTGAAATCGGTTGAGGGAGACTGACCCCTTAGCGGCTATCACTAGTGGAGGAAACCGTGAGTTATCCCAAGCTTGCCGATGTACGACAATCGCTGCGGATTAAATGGTATCGCTGTCCGATGGATACCGCGCAATTGCACGAATTGCTCAAGCGCAGCGACTGGCAGGGATTCAAGCAGGCCGGTGGACATCTGGGGTTGTGGTTACTGACTGCGAGTCTGGTCTATTTTTGCTGGTCGAGCCAGGCATGGTTTGCCATGATTGTGGCGATGCTGGCGCATGGTGTGGTCAGCAGTTTCTGGGTGGGCGTGGCGCCGCACGAGCTGGGCCACGGCACGGTGTTTCGCACGCCTGTGCTGAACAAGATATTCCTGTACCTGTTTAGCATCGTAAGCTGGTGGGATCCCTTCGACTACGCCAGTAGCCACACCTATCACCATCGCTATACGCTGCACCCAAACGCCGATCGCGAAAACCTGCTGCCGCTGGTGCCCAACACCCGCTGGAGTTTTCTGCTGCAGATGATGACGTTCAATCTGCTGACGGCCAAGGGGCGATCATTCAGCAAGGGTGGATTTATCGCGGCGTTGCACGTGACTATTCTCAGTGCGCTAGGCAGGCATGGGCGTCTGGATGTGCCCAGTAACGAGTGGCTCGCGGCACTTCATGCCGATCAGCCACAGCAGTTTCGAAAATCGATCTGGTGGTCGCGCTTTTTGCTCGCGCTGCACGGCACGGTGGCGGTGTTATCGCTGATCAGCGGCCAATGGATCTTTATATTTATCGTCTCGCTGGTGGCGTTTACCTGCAACATTCAAGCGTATCTGGTGGGTCTGACGCAGCATTGCGGATTGAAAGAAAACGATACTGACTTTCGCAAGAGCGTACGATCGATCAAAGTGAATCCGTTGCTGGAATTCATCTACTGGCACATGAACTGGCACACCGAGCATCATATGTTTGCCGGTGTGCCGTGCTACAACTTGAAAAAACTACACCAGGCCATTAGCAGCGATATGCCACGCCCGCGCACCCTGCGCGAAGCATGGCGCGAAATGCTCGATACCTATGAGCGGCAGAAAGAAGATCCGGAATATTTTTTCGATACGCCGGTGCCGGCGCCCGTGGCACGAGCCGGGACACATAAAGAATCAGAGCTCGCAAGCTCTATTGGCGAACTGGCGCCGAAGGGATTGTAGTGCAGGGTTGAAGCACAGGGTTGGAGTACAGGCTTTAGCCGGCTTTTTTTACTAACCGCGTGCGTTTTATCGGGGCGGCTGAAGCCTGTACTCCAGCGCCCTACCGAAACATCGTTGGCCTGGCATCTACCCACGAGGCCTCGTTCGCGCCGAAAGGGGTGTAGTGAGCCTCGCTAACGCGTCGGGTTACCCATGGTAGTGCCAATGCACTGGATAATCCGCTGCCGTACAAACACAGCCCGCCGCGTTAGCAAGGCAAACCTCAATACACGCAACGCAGGTGGGCTCTTCGCTCCATCGTGACTCCCACCCGTCATACAATGCTTGCCACGGTATCCAGCTGTTTGCGTATTGTGGGCAAGGTCAGCAATAAGTAGCGGAAACGACACAACCAACTTGGTGCTTTAGCAATCTCCGATTGGCTGGCGAGTTCGCGGATGGCATTGACCTGTATCGCACCTCGCTCACGCGTCGGGTTACCCGTCACGCGCCGCTACCACCCTCTACCGTAAGAACGAAGCCCCGAACACAACCCGCCGCGTGACCAAGGGATAACCCTACTGGCAGCTACCCACGCAGCATGGCTGGCGCCGAATGGATTGTGGTGCAGGGTTGGAGTACAGGCTTTAGCCGACTTTTTTGTACTACCAGTGTGCGTTTTATAGGGGCGGCTGAAGCCTGTACTCCAACGCTCTATCGAAACATCGGCGGCCTGGCGTCTACCCACGCGGCATCGCTGGCGCCGGATTGCGCCACAGCGGCGACTGCTGCCATTGAACGCAGTCCATCCTCGGCACGCGGATACAAATCGGCAGCCGGGTCACAGGGGCGGCCCTGGTTTACGGCGCTGATTGCCTCGGCTAGATCCGTGTAGATATTCGCAAACGCCAGTGGCATGCCCTCGGCGTGTCCGATCGTCACGCGCGTGGTGCGATCGGCCTCTGGCGAGAGATCGGCTTCGCCACGTTCAATGATTTGCAGGCGTTGATTCAGGGGCATCCAGTAGAGTTGATTGGGTTGTTCCTGCGCCCAGCGTAAGCCGCCCTTTTCACCAAATACCTGAATCGTCAGGCCGTGCTGGCGACCTATCGCAATCGACGATGTCCAGAGCCTGCCAACGGCACCACCATCCAGTCGAAAATTCACCATCGCATCGTCTTCCAGTTCGCGCGAGGCGATGCATGAGACGATATCGGCTGAGAGCTTTGTCACTTGTTGCGCAGTGACAAAACTCGCCATGTGCATCGCGTGGATGCCGCAGTCGGCGAACTGTGCTGACACACCGGCCTGTGTTGGATCGTAGCGCCAGCGCACTCGCGGGTTGTCGGCATCGGCAGCGTCAGCATGGTGGCCGTGTGAAAATTCCGCATTGACGACGCGAATCGCGCCCAGATCACCGCGTGCGATCATCGCGCGCATATGGCGTACCAGCGAATAGCCGCTGTAGCCGTAGTTGACAGCGCAGATGCGTTGGTTGTCTTTGGCGGCTCTGACGATTTCTTCGCCTTCATCGACGGTCATGGTCATCGGCTTTTCACATAACACGTGAAACCCGGCATCGAGAAAGGCGCGCGTGATCTCGTAGTGTGTGGCGTTTGGCGTGGCGACCGTGACCAGATCGATTCTGTCGTCGCGATTGCGTTCACCCTCCAGCATATCCTGCCAACTGCCATAGCTGCGATCATCGGCAAGGCCCAGCTGCTTACCGTACGCGATACCTTGTTCCGGCCGATGGTCCAGTGCGCCGGCGGTAAATTCAAACAGCCCGTCGAGCCCGGCGCCAAGCCGGTGCGCGGGACCAATCTGGCTGCCTTCGCCGCCGCCAACCATGCCCCATTTGAGTTTATTCATGCTTGTGCCCTAGACAAAACCGATCGATTGCAGATATTCGCGATTGAGTTTTGCATCGCCGAGTGGATCGGGTGCCAGAGTAGGGTCACAGTCCTGCTCGATCGTGCACCAGCCCTGGTAGCTGGCGTCGAGAAGTACCTGGCGCACGGCTGGCAGGTCGACCTCGCCATCGCCCAGATTGCAGAAAATGCCCTGCCCGCAGGCTTCATAGAAGCCGGTGCGGTTGGCGATGGCCTGGGCTTTGACTTTTGCATCGGTGTTCTTAAAGTGAACGTACGTAATGCGATCCATATGCCGCTTCATGAAGGCAACGGGATCGAAGCCTGCATAAGTGCAATGGCCGGTATCGATGCAGATCTTCAGTGTATCTGCGTCAATTTCTTCAAGCAGGCGTTCGACTTCGGGCTCGAAATCCATGAAACCACCAGCGTGCGGATGAATCTCCGGAATCAATCCGTATTCTTCGCGACCCATTTTGGCGATGGTTTTAAAGCGATCGCGGTAGGCTTTCCATTCGTCGGCGTCCATTTGCTCGGCCTCGGCGGCGCGTCCGGCCGTGGGTGCGCGTCTTGGTGAAATCGAATCGATTAATACAAAGTGTTCTGCACCGTGAGCCTTCAGTGCCTTGCAGGTGCGTACCGCGCCATCGAGCACATCATCCCATTGGGCCGGGTCGTGAAAGGCGCGAAACACCACGCCGCCAATCAACTCGAGCTCGTGTTTTGCCAGCGCATCGGCAAGCTCGGCCGGATCTTCCGGCATGAATCCGACCGGCCCCAGTTCTATTCCGGTGTAGCCTGCGGACTGACACTCTTGTAACACCGTTTGCCAAGTCGGGTTGCGCTCGTCCTGTGCGAACTCGACACCCCACGAGCAGGGTGCATTGCCGATTCTGATGCTCATTAGGAAGTCCGGATGGTTGGTGGCGACGACGCAAGCATTGCGCGGCGCGATTGAAAAAGAGGTGTCGAGACAAAGCCCGAGCACGGAGTTGGCCAGTGTGGCGATAGTCGGTTGAGGCTGGCGTCACTACGAGGTAGTTTCTCTGCTTGCAACCGGTTGCAAATATTGTATCCTTGCGCTTGGCGAAGCGTCAACGATCCTTGATAACTCTCAACTCGGCCGCAGGAGTTTAACCGCCATGACCGTCACTGATGACACCGTTCGACTCACGCTTGCCCAGGCAATCGTGCGCTATCTCGCCAATCAGTTCATCGAGATCGATGGCCGCGAACAGCGTCTGTTTGGCGGCGGTTTTGGCATCTTCGGGCATGGTAACGTTACCTGTTTGGGCGAGGCACTCTACGACCATCGTGAAGAGCTGCCGCTTTATCGTGGGCAGAACGAACAAAGCATGGGGTTTGCCGCCGCTGCCTACGCCAAATATCACCTGCGTCGGCGAATAATGTTCTGCACTGCGTCGGCCGGGCCTGGAACCTCCAACCTGCTGACCTCCGCCGCACTGGCGCATGCCAACCGCCTGCCCATGTTGCTGCTGTGTGGCGATACCTACACCACACGTCTGCCCGACCCGGTGCTACAGCAATTGGAAAATTTCAACGATCCCACCTTCGGTGTTAACGATGCGTTCAAGCCGCTAAGCCGCTACTGGGATCGCATCACCCATCCCGCACAAATCATACAGTCACTGCCCGCGGCCATCGCCACGTTGCTGGATCCGGCCGACTGTGGCCCAGCGTTTATTGGTTTGCCACAGGATGTTCAGGGCTGGGCCTATGATTATCCGGTGGTCATGTTTGAAAAGCAGGTTCATCGTATTCGTCGCCAGCGCCCAGACGCCGGCGAGATTGCCGACGCCGCATCACTGCTTCAACAGGCCAGTCGCCCAATGATTATCGCCGGTGGTGGTGTGCAGTATTCGGGTGCGGTAGAACAACTGAAAAACCTGGCCGAGACGCATCAGATACCGATTGTCGAAACCATCGCCGGGCGCGCCAATCTGGTGGCCACACATCCGCTGAATATTGGGCCAATCGGTGTCACTGGCTCGGATTCCGCCAACGCGATCGCCGAAAAGGCTGATGTCATTCTCGCTGTTGGCACTCGTCTGCAGGACTTCACTACCGGTTCGTGGACCGCGTTTTCCAAAGACGCGCAATTTATCTCAATTAATGTAGGCCGGCACGATGCCGGCAAGCATCGCGCTCTGCCAGTTGTGGCTGACGCCCAAATGGCCTTGCCGGAACTCGCGCAGGCGATTGTTGGTTACAAAACCCCAGTCGAGTGGACAGCCAATGCACAGGAACAGCGCAAGAAATGGGATGCGTATGTCGCCGTTAATGTGGCCTATGGCAATCGTCCCAATTCCTATGCGCAGGCTATTGGCGTGGTTAATGAGTTGTGCGATCCATCCGATCGAGTGGTCGCTGCGGCAGGCGGACTGCCGGCAGAAGTCACCGCTAACTGGCGCACATTAGAGGTTGGCACGGTCGACGTAGAGTTTGGCTACTCCTGCATGGGTTATGAAATCTCCGGCGGATGGGGCGCGCGCATCGCGCAGTCTGAACAACAGCCAGACAAAGACACCATTATATTTACCGGTGACGGTTCCTACCTGATGCTGAACTCGGATATCTATTCGTCTGTTTTGAGCAACAAGAAACTGATTATCCTGGTGCTCGACAACGGCGGTTTTGCGGTCATTAACAAACTGCAGAACAACACCGGCAACGAGAGTTTCAACAACCTGATCAGCGACTGCCCCACCGTAGTCCAACCCTTCGCCGTTGACTTCGCAGCCCACGCAGCATCGATGGGTGCCAATGCCGAAACCGTTGCCAACCCGGCCGAACTTGGCGAAGCATTCAAACGGGCCAAAGCGGCAGACAAAACATCAGTCATCGTGATGAAAGTGGATTCACACGAGGGTTGGACAACAGAGGGGCATACCTGGTGGGAAGTGGGTACGCCGCAGGTGTCAGAGCATCAGAGCATCAGGGAGGCGCATGCGGAAGTGGAGGCCGGGCGATTGAAGCAGCGTACCGGTGTATAAGCAACTAGTACGATTTTGATTGGGCTAATGTTATCGCCACTACGGTATTGGACCGAAGACGTTGTCCAGAGTGATATCAATCTGATCAGGGGCGTCTGGAATACCGTCACCAAGATCGATATCACGGGTCAGAGTGACGGGTTCTGTTGTCGAGTATCGATACACACCTGATGCATCAACAGTTACTGACACAGTGCCAGCGACTGATCGCCACTGTGTGGATGCCAGCGGGCTCACCTGTACCGTGCCTGCGATGGCGGTGAGATAGGCAGCCGCGCTACCGGGGCTTTCCTGCAGAATACGTAACAACTCCGCCAGAGAGGGTGTCAGCGAATAAGTACCCGAGCCCGCTGACAGGGCCTGGATGGTGACGACAGAGCCCGCATACGGGCTGCTGGCAGGATCAGCGGCTACAGTGCCTGCAATCGTAGCCACCGTATTAATCGCGTTATTCTGACGAGAGGCGGCGGCACCACCTTCGTGACTGGACGGTCCTATCGTCCAGCTTGATAAGGAAGAGGGTGGTGTGGCGCCTTCGTCGTTGTCTGCAGATCCACCGCCGCCGCCACCACATGCTGCAATCAGCGCAATGCAAGAGCCTGTCAGTACACTGGTTGTCAACCACTTTTTAAACATCATGGGTGTTAGCTCATCTAATTTTGGATTGCAGGGGATGCTGGCAGCTCTGGGCATTCTACTCGGTCGGTTAACTGACGCAAGTCATGCGGCAACGGCTTATCGTGGCGAGGAAATAGACTGTCAGTGTCAGAAGTCGCCAGTTGAGTGGACAGCCAATGCACTGGCGAACTTGGCGAGGTATTCGAAAGGGCCAAAGCGGTGGAACAAACATTGGTCACTGTGATGAAAGTAGAATCTCACGGGGGGTGGACAATAGAAGCGTAACTGGTGGGTGGCAGGTGCAACTGAGGTGTCCGAGGACAAAAGTATCAGGGATGCGCATGCGGAAGTGGAGTCGGCTCGGGTCAGGCAACGCAAAGGTGGTTAAGCGATTGCATCTTAAGATTGCAATACGCACTACTACTTTTGATAGCAGTGTTGACATTACTGATCCCGAGTTGTAACGTCCTATAACAGTATCAGAGCTAGCGGACCTGCCGTTTCAGTCCGCTAAACTTGGCACATTGATCATGCTGGCCGTAGTTAGAGAGATAGCGACCAGGTTATTGTGAATTGATGGTAGTTGCCAGTTGCTGCGAACATCACGCTGCAGCTTGTGAAACACCGTCGTATCGTAGTTTGAGGTGGAAATGTCCGTGGTACCTGCCTGTCGTAAGTCTTCAGTACTTCACTCATTGCTGTTTCTTCTGATTCTGTTTGCGCTGCCATCTTTTGGTTGGGCACAGGAAGCTTTGCCCAGATGTGAAACAGCGCTTGATATAAGCGTATACCCGCAATTTCCGAATACCGACCCACCAGAGTCTGGCGTATATCAGGGGCTCACCAGCATCCTCTGGGATGTAGAAGTCGTTACGGTAGATCCGCCGGCCTGTACATTTTGTACGCTCTGTCCATCGAGTCATCCCACTCCTGCGCGTAACAATGGCACTGAGCCCTATATGTGCTACGCAAGAACGTCGTTTTGTCCGGTGGGCTATGAACGTACAGGCCAGTTTACATGCAGTATCACTGAAGATTGTCGGTGTGCAGATGGCTTGCCTGACAAGGTGGGTGAGGCGGGTGATCCCGTATTCTACGAATCCTGTAACCGCCCCACGCTGGAAGAGTGTAGTGACGGGCAAATTGTGCTCGCCGGTACTGATGCGTGCCCGGCAAAGACACGTGAGCTTCCCTGTCCAACCTGTCTTGCGGGGAACCCGGTAGACTTTTCGAATGGAAACAAAATTGAGATGGTAATGGATTACCGCGGCTCTGGTGATTTTCCATTGATCATACAGCGTGACTACAGCAGTCAACGGCGTGCGGATGGCAGCTACTGGAACTTTTCGTTTACTTATGGTGGCATAAAGTCACTTGAGTTTCCCACCTACCTGACGTTTCCGCCACCAGATCAAGTGCCGGTAATCGTACGCAATGTCGACAACACCGTATTGCAATTCACTACATCTGACAATCAAACCTATCAGTCTGATAGCGACGTTGTCAGCCACCTGGAACGGACAGCCGATGGGTGGATTTACATCGATGCCAGTGATCGAACCTACACATTTGATGTTTTTGGCCAACTGGTCTCTGTTCGCCAACGGGGTGGGCTGACGCACTACTATGAATTTGATGGTACTACCTTAACTGTTAGCGACGATTTCGGTCATCAGTTACAGGCTAGGTTTCAATCGAATGAGGTAAGTGATGTCGTATTGCCGGACGGATCTACTATCTCGTATGGCTATGACGCCAATGGTCTGATTGAACGCGTGACTTATAGTGATGGATCTCAGGAAACCTATCACTATGAAGGCGAGTTGGGCCAATTGACTGGCGTTACCAATGAGCGAGGGACTCGCTACTCGACTTTTGAATATGCCGATTCCAAAGCGACTGCCACAGAACATGCTGGCGGCGTAGATCGCTTCGAATTTGATTACACCCAAATCGGGTTGTGGGATGCGACCATCGTCACTAACCCTCTTGGTAAGGAGGTGGCTTATACCTTCCAATACATCAACGGCATAGCAAAGCAGGATACCCAGGATCGCCGCTCTGGCGTCTACAGTCCACAGTCGTCCAGGCGGTATTTCTACGATAACAATGGCTTTGTATCGGAAATCAGGGATTACGATGGACGGACAATCTACCTGGAAAACGACCAACGTGGGCTTGTCGCGAGCAGAAATGAAAAAAATGCGCGAACTACCACCACACAATGGCACCCACTGTTTCGTCTGCCGGAGGTCATAACCGCACCACGGACTGAGATTCGCTATACCTTTGATCCCTTTGACAATCCAAATTTCACATCCCGAAGTGTGATGGATCAGGAAACCGGGGAAATACGTCAATGGAACTATATCTACAATAGGTTCGGGCAACCTTTGTCTATCGATGGGCCTCGCACTGATGTAGATGATAGGGTCACGTTCACCTATCACGACTGCGATTTCGGTGGATCTTGTGGTCGACTGCATACAGTCACCAATGCCCTGGGCCATACGACGACCTACCTAGCGTATGACGCTCATGGTCATCCAACTCGTGTATTAGATGCCAATGGTATAGCGACAGAACTGGTCTATGACGTACGGCAGCGGTTGATCGGCTCCACATTTGACGGTCAGGCAACGCAATACAGCTATCTTCCAAACGGCTTACTCAGTCGGGTTACGCTTGCCGATGCGACATACACAAACTATGACTACGATGATGCCGAACGTCTGGTTGCAGTGACAGATAGCGAGGGTTACCGCATTGAATGGCAACTGGATAATGCGGGCAACAGAACCAATGAGCGGTTCCTCGATGCGACTGGCAAGGTAACCAGGGACATGGGTTATGCATATGATGAACTCAGTCAAATGCGGGAGATGAGCTGGTCGCATGGTGGGGTAGAGAAGTACGTTCGTGACAAAATCGGAAATTTGTCTTCCAAAACAGATGCGGCTGGCCGCATCACCAGTTACACCTATGATCATTTTTATCGTCTGTTATCGAATGTAGATGCGATTGGTGGCCGCGCGTCCTTCGGGTATGACATACAGGACAACCTGATCCGCGTTAGTGATGCGGAAGATGTAGTCACCGAGTATGACTACAGCGCGTTTGGTGATCTGCGGGAACTGACCAGTGCTGACACTGGCGAGACGCAATACAGTGCCTATGATGCGGCAGGTAATCTGCTGATGTCCATTGACGCGCGAGGCGTCGCAGTTGAGCGTCGATACGACGCACTGAATCGCGTGGTAGAGATCAGCTATCCCGACTCAACGCAGAATATCACTTATACCTATGACCAGGGTGTTAACGCAGTCGGCAGGCTTTACCGAATTGCCGATGCCAGCGGAACGACCACATACGGTTACGATGCCAGAGGAAACGTTACCAGTGTTGTACATAAGATTGGCGGTATGAGCTACCAACAGAACTACGTTTACAATGGCGCTGACCGTTTGATCAGTAAAACATACCCGAGTGGACGAGTAGTGTCTTATGGCTATGACTCGGCGGGACGAGTGCATCAAATAAATAGCGTTGGTGAGGAAGGCACCCAGATACTAGCTGATGCGATTACCCATCTGCCGTTTGGCCCAGTGGCATCGCTGACACTCGGCAATGGCATTGAGCGTGTTCGTACCTACGATTTGGATTATCGCGTCGAGAATCTAACGGAGGGTGCAGTTTTTGAGCGCGGCTTTGCCTATAGTTCAGTGAATAACATCACTGCAATAACCGATGGTGTCGATGTCGATCAGAACCAACTTTTTGTCTACGATGATCTGGATCGGCTGGAGTTTGCGACTGGCGACTATGGTGAGCGGACTTACGAATACGACGGAATCGGTAACCGACTCTCAATTGACAGAGATGGTCAGAACGAGCGCTATGCGTACGAATCCACTAGCCATCGACTGGAAAGTGTGGCGGGTCGTGACTATCAATACGACGCTGCTGGAAACACGCTGGGCAGTGATGCTTCGAGCTTTCTCTATAGCGATCGAAATCGACTGACCAGTGCTGCCAGCAGCGGCGTTACGGCCGATTACGAGCACAATGCACTGGGTCAGCGAGTCAGTAAAGACACCGGTGGTAGGCTGACTCACTACCTCTACGATCTTGGTGGTTTGCTGATAGGCGAAGCAGACGGGGCGACAGGTGAGCTCCTGGTAGAGTACGCCTACCTTGACACAGAACCACTCGCAATGTGGCGGGACGGTCCTGATGATCCATTAGATGAAAACCTGGCTGCATCCGGCTTTGCGAGTCAGTCGAGCACGTCTCACTCCGGGGTCGCATCGCGAGCGATAGACGGAAACACCAGTGGCGTTTGGAGGCAAAGATCGGTGACGCACACGGCCAGCGAAAGCCAGCCGTGGTGGGAAGTCGAGCTGCCTGATCGAGCGTTGATTGAACGGGTGGTGTTATACAACCGAACAGACAACTGTTGTACCGGCCGGTTGAGTGACGTGCACGTTTTTGTTTCGGAATATCCAATAGGCGATGTAACGCTATTGGAAGCGCAGAGCCATCCAGGCGTGTGGGAGGCCGTGCTTGCAGGTGCGCAGCCGGGCGAAATAGAGATACCAATCAGTGCGACAGGTCGATATGTCAGAGTGCAGTTGGCAGGAACAAACCCGTTGTCACTTGCCGAAGTACAGGTTTATGGAGTGGAGGCACCGATGCCGCTCACAGAGAATCTGGCGCCAGCGGGAACAGCGAGCCAATCGAGCGTCAGCCACTCGGGGGTGGCCAGCAGAGCGATAGACGGTAACACCAGTGGCGTTTGGAGGGAAAGATCGGTGACACACACGGCCAATGAACTCCAGCCGTGGTGGCAGGTAAAACTATCCGAGCGAGCGCTGATTGAGCGTGTGGTGCTATTCAACCGAACAGACAATTGTTGTCGCGCGCGTCTGAGTGACGTGCACGTGTTCGTCTCCGAAACTCCAATAGGAGATGTCACGCTATCGGAGGCGCAGAACCATCCAGGCGTGTGGGAGGCAACGTTGTCAGGGGCGCAACCGAGTGAGATAGAGATACCCGCCAGCGTGACAGGCCGCTACGTCAGAGTGCAGTTGGCAGGAACAAACCCGTTGTCGCTTGCGGAAGTGCAGGTGTATGGCATAGAGGCACCGATGCCGCTGGCACAGAATCTGGCGCTGGCGGGTACAGCGAGCCAATCGAGCGTCAGCCATTCGGGTGTTGCCAGCAGAGCCATAGACGGCAATACCAGCGGTGTATGGAGGCAAGGATCGGTGACGCACACAGCCAACCAAGACCAGCCGTGGTGGGAAGTGGAGCTATCAGAGCAGTCGCTAATAGAGCGCGTGGTATTGCACAACCGGACTGACAGTTGTTGTACGGCACGGTTGAGTGACGTGCACGTGTTTGTTTCAGAGTCCCCAATGGGCGATATCACACTATCGGAAGCGCAAAGTCATCCCGGCGTGTGGGAGGCCTCACTGACGGGCGCGCAACCGAGTGAGATAGAGATACCCGTCAGTGTGATGGGTCGCTACGTCAGAGTGCAGTTGGCGGGAACAAACCCATTGTCGCTGGCAGAAGTAGAGGTTCATGGTGCAGCGCTCAGCGAAGGGTCTGTGCAATGAGAGGGTTACAGCAGAAAGGTAGACCGAAGAACCGATCAGAAGCCACAACACGAGCACCTATGATGTACCGAGCTGAAATCTACAAACGAAAGTGGCAATTTACTAATGTGTTGTTTTTACTGGCACTAATGCTGGTACATCCAACGCAGGCCGCGACCTACTACTTCCACAATGATCATCTGGGTACACCGCAGGTACTGACAGATGAAGATCAGACAGTGGTGTGGCAAGGTAGCTATGATCCATTTGGGAAAGTCGATGAGACGGTTGCTCTGGTAGAGCAGAATCTACGTTTTCCAGGGCAGTATCTGGATCGAGAAAGTGGATTGCACTATAACTATTTTCGGGATTATGATCCTGATACCGGGAGGTATGTGCAGAGCGATCCGATTGGGTTAGGTGGAGGGAGTAATACTTATCAGTACACTAATGCGAATCCGATAGATACCTATGACCCGTATGGACTCTATGGCATAGACAGTGTCTATGAATCTATTTATATGCTAAGCGGGGGTTGGAGTCCTAGCCAAACGACTATAGATACAATCGCTGGATTCGGAGATGGCGTGTCATCTGCTCTGACGTTTGGTCAATATTCAACTGCGAATGTGAGGCAACGTCTGGATATTGACAACGTAGACGAATGTTCGTCATATTATCAAATTGCCGGCATCGCCGGAGAAGCATGGGGTGCAGCAACGTACACTGCCGCAGGATTGAATGGTGGAGCAAATTCGGTATTCTGGTCCGGAACGGGCGCGTTGACAGATGCCGGGCGATTGGGGACTACATTAGAAAAAACGCCAATTGGACGTGCGTTGAACCTCGTTCAAGACCTTACGGGCTTAAAGATTCCAAAAGCTATTTGGGATGGTGCTTCAGCAATATTCGCTTTGAACGCAAAAAACGGAGCTAGAGCCATGATTAGAGATACCAGCCCGACCACGACTTGGGCCAGAATCGAGGCTCCAATTCTGCGATTTAGAGGAATCAACACTACATATTTGAGATGAAAATATTGCTTGATAGAATACTATCACTGAAAAACAGATTCTCGGCCCATCAGAAGTTTTCTAATGGGTCAGAGATTCGGTTTGTAAATCGGATGACGTTAAGGTACTCCCAAGGAGGAAGAAGTGTCGATGTTGGGTTTCATATTTATGAAGGTTTGATAGGTAAAAAGGCATCTGTCAGTTTCTGGGAAGTAGATTGTTGGAATGTCCCCTACAATGCGATGTCAATCAGCGATGATGATAAGAAATGTATTGTTGAAAAAATCGTTGAGTATTGTGCCTCAAGAAAGATAGAATGCATTTTTGAATACGAGAAGAGCCAAACGTATCAAACTAGAAGGACGTAAATGGACGCGCGCTTTGTGTCAATCAAAACAATAGTAAGCGCGATCTATAGCGCCGAAGGACTTTATTGATTGTCAAAGTTCGTTGCAATCCCAGTGATAGCGCCGTAGTTAGTGGAAGACGGGTAATGAACACATGTATCCGGCCCCGAACTGCGTCGGGGTGATATCGTCTCCCGATGGGCCCTGCTGGACTAGATGAGAACGGTTTTTTCGGTGACGGTATGAACGTCGGCTATTTTTCGGAAGGTATTCGCGCAGACACTGAAGATCAAATATCCTCGATATACTATGTTTGGATTGCTTTTTTTTGACGATATCACGTACATGGCAGTCGATAACCTTGCGCGAAGTGGGAATTGGCTTCCTGATGATACTAGCGAGAGGTGTTGGAGAAATAATATTCCGAACGATTATGACCTGACTCTCTACAATTGCCAAGATTTCGCGGATGCTCTGAGGCAAGAGTATAGAAATCTCTTAGGTCAAGTTTGTGTCGTTCCATTTCAAGGTGCAGTATACCCAGTTCCGTTGCCATGAAGAGGAATTCATTTAGTGGACAGAAAAGCGGCGATCTGCCTGCTGGCTCACCACCTTTTCTCCGTCAAGAGTCGGGCTGAGCAGTTTGTCTTGTTTGGTATGTAACACAATTGCGAAATCGGAATTGTTGTTAATCTGTTTCATGGAAGTCCTGGCTCAATTCTCGTAAACTCCTGTAATACCATTTGACCCCGTTTGGGTTTGTGCTGATAGGCAACCGCGGTGCCAATCGCGGGCGATAGCCACCAGGTTCGAGTGCCGAATCGTTCTTTGCAGGCCACTTTATAAGTATCGAATTCTCCAGAGATGATTCGTATTCTAACGGTGTCTGTAACGGTACAGGTTCTGCTGGTTTTCCACGCACTTGCCAGCAGGCTGCTGGTTCCACGTATGTAGTATGAGAATTTGTTGCCAGTGCGCAGGGGCCAGATATTGCCTCCTGCAAATTCCACTGCGGCTGTACCTGAACTTGGGCAATTTTTCCATTTGATGGCAGGTGCGAGGCCACGTACCTGGCGTGTCCACTGGCAGCCGTCGGTGCGTTTGTAGCTGGCCAGTTCGTTCCCTTTGCTGTCGGTGCTGGATGCGACTTTCTCCATGTAACCCGGATTGCCATCCTGGTCGATATAATGCCATTGCCAGCCTATTGCGCGGAATCCCGGGCCAGTCAGAGGGGCGATCGATTCTGGTTTGCCCAGTTCTTCAAGGGCGCTTACCTGTCCACTAAAAACGAATACAGGAAGCCAGATTGCCAACCGGGCTAATGAGCGTGAATGGCGTTGGCGATGAGTGATGGGATTGGAGGTTTGCATGTCTCTGAGACCACGGCAATAGCATAAAATTCTAAAAAGCCAAATTCGAGGCCAGTGGCGATTCTCTACCATACATAGCTCGCTTTGAGCTCGCGCTAATCATGTGGCCGGGATGCGGATGGTAGCTGAGGATCGCGATGATTCTGTCGGTTTGCCCGGCGATCCGGGTCACTCGATGCATGGTGTACTTTCCTTTGAATAGAAATAGCGATGCCGGGTTGAGGGTGCATTCCTGTATTTGCTGCGGGTTGTCGGGATGCTGCATGCGCCTTGCGATCGCCGGCAGGTTCTCGTTTTCTGGTGTTCGCAGGTCGGGTAGATACTGATATTGCCCCCCTGATTCTGCCGGTTGCAACATGATGGATATCACGAAATCGGTGGTGTCGAAATGCCATCCATTCTGGTCGCCGGGTTCGTAGATCAGCATGTTGACGTTGCCCATTTTATCGGCAACCGGATGCAATTGCGGTACGTTGAGTATGGCCTTGAGGAACTGCTGAAAATCTGTGTTCTCGTACAGGGCTCTCAACGGGTTTTGCCGTGCGATTAGATCTCCAGGTATGAAAAGGTGTGATGCGGGCAAGCGCATGCGAGACGGGTGATCGGCGGGCAGTGTAGTGTCTGTGGCGTCGTCCATGGCATCGGAGTAGGGCGGAAAGTCACCACTCATGTGATGAGCATCAGCTTTGGCGTAGTGTGCGCCGGAAATCAACATCTTCACCACATCTGGCTTAATGAATTGTGGCAGTTGCAAAGCGCCGTAGGCTGCGAATGATTGGCATGCTGATTTTATGGTTGATTGCAATTGAGGGTTTGCTGACTCGTCAATCGGGTACTGATTCAGGTTGACGATAGTTTCAATCATGCTGAGTTACTCAAGGGTTGATCGTTGCCAGGATATAGACTGCTAACATCAGAAGTGACCAGAAAAAGATTTGTTTAAATGTACGCTCTGATAGCGTCGCACGGAACTTCTGGCCGATCCACATGCCGATGATCGCTGGTAGTGCAGACAGGATGGATAAGACGGTAAGTGGCCTATCTATGAGCTGGTTGCTCTGCATTGCGATTGCCAGTGCGATGGTAGACAGGGTGAAAAGAATGCCCATGGCCTGTACCAGTACGTCTCTGGACAGGCCAATAGCCTGTAGAAACATCACACCCGGTACCACGAAAGATCCAGTCAGTCCGGTTAGCAGTCCGTTCACAGCACCAAGCACTGGCCCGTTCAACCGTTGGTGCTTTACATCGATGCTGAATCTGTAGCCTGCAAGGTTGACGATAGCGTAGAACGCCAATAGTAGGCCGAGCAGGCTGGACAGGAACTTGGCGTTGATTTGCGGGAACGCCATAGCCCCTAGCCAGATGGTGACGGTGGCGGCGAGAAAAAATGGCCATAACCTTTGTAGCAGAGTGACCAATTGCCCGCCACGCATCGCCTGCCAGGCATTGGTCACGAACGAGGGCACCAGCATCAATGCCATAGCGCTGGGTAGGTCGATCGCGACGGTAAGCAGTGCCAGGCTTACTGATGGCAGCCCAAGGCCAATGACGCCTTTGACGACACCGGCTAGTAAGAAGGTGAGTCCGGCGATGATGAACGTTGCGAGTTCGGGCATGCGGTCAGGTTAACAGAACTTTGTCAGCACGGATGGTGACTCCCAAACACCTTGACATGTTTGGCGAGCTGTAGCAGAGTTGGCGTTGATGATGAACAGCAAACACCATTTTAACGGTCTTAAACGGAATGCCAACAAACGGGCAGGTGGCACTGCGCGCGTGTAGGTCTTATCCGGCAAATTCAAATTCTAAAACTCCGGCGACCTCTGCGGTCTTCCGGAGTTTTTTCTTTTGGGGCTCGTAGAAACTCGCCGATCTTGAGCAACCAAAAGGAAAAACCATGTTTGAAGGCAGCAATGTCGCGTTGATAACACCAATGACGGTGAACGGTGAGGTTGATTCTGAGGCACTCGCACGGCTTGTGGGCTGGCATATTGACGCCGGTAGTGACGGGCTGGTTCCGGCAGGCACAACGGGCGAATCACCGGTCCTGACCGCTGACGAGCAACGGCGGGTGGTGGAAACCGTTGTGCGTGAGGCGCGAGGGCGAGTACCGGTGATTGCCGGTTGTGGCTCCAATAACACCGCCCAGGCGCTTGCGTTTCATCGCCATGCGTTTGAAGTGGGCGCTGATGCAGCGCTGCACGTAACCGGCTACTACAACCGGCCGAGTCAGGAAGGGCTGTACCGGCACTTTGAGACGTTGGCTGGTGAGAATGCGCTGCCGATCATTGTCTACAATA
This sequence comes from uncultured Granulosicoccaceae bacterium, assembly GCA_964646405.1. Classification (GTDB taxonomy): domain Bacteria; phylum Pseudomonadota; class Gammaproteobacteria; order Granulosicoccales; family Granulosicoccaceae; genus CAKZSB01. The sequence goes on from CAZYDV010000049.1 coordinate 18,316, forward strand.
TTCCTGCCAGAGCGGTAGTGGATATAGAGGTGGAGACCATGGTGCGACTGTCGCGATTGCCGTCGATTGCCGGTGTAAAAGACGCCACCCGGGATTTGAATCGGCCGGTGCTTGAGCGACTGGGGATTGATAAGCCTTTTGCCTGGCTATCTGGCGAGGATGGTACCGCGGTGGCATATAATGCAGCTGGCGGGGTGGGCTGCATTTCCACAAGTGCGAATGTTGCGGCCGGGCAATGCGCCGCTATTCAGCGTGCCTGTGGAGCCAACGACTTTGCCACAGCGGCCAAAATTCAACAGCGCCTGATGCCGCTGCATCAGGCGCTCTTTATGGAGCCGAGCCCTGCCGGCGTGAAATACGCCTGCGCGCGCCTGGGACTATGCGGCGAGACGGTGAGATTGCCGATGGTGCCATTGCAGCGTGAAACGAAATATCGAATAGATGAGGCGATGGATGCTCTGGAGTTGCAGGGTGGCACTGTGGCTTAGTGTGGGATGAAGCTGGGCTGTGCAGTCTGGTAATGGGCTGAAAATGCCATACGAAAAGAGGGGGCAGTTACCTTAAGTGCTCGTACGATCAATTTTACATGGTACATGCGCTTTGGCTTATGGCCCCTACCATTGCACACCGAGCACTCGTAGGGGGATAAGCCGCAGGGCGTATCCACTACCGTATCTCAAACGGCAAGTGCGCGGCCCCTGCGGGTTTTCGGTTTTAGTGCTACTGGCGCAGGAATTCACCGTGCAGTTCGATCTCGATGTCATCGCCAACGAAAGCCTCGAAGGAGTCCATGCCGTACGCTGATCGCTTGATCTGTGCGCTGGCCGAAAAGCCGATGGTGTATTTACGTGTGATGAGGTTGTCGGCGCCGCCATTAAAAGTGGTGTTGAGCACGACAGGCCGGGTAATGCCACGCAGCGTCAAATCGCCGGTGATGTCGATGGTGCCGTCGTCGCGCGGTTCGATTAGCTGGCTGGTAAATGTGATCTGCGGAAACCGCATGGAGTCGAACCACGCGCCTTCCTGCAGTGTAGATTCCAGATCGTCGTTGTTGATGTCGATACTGTTGGAGTCGATGATGCCGTTTAGTGCCATCGCGGTGATGTTGTCAGGGTTGAAGTCCAGGCTGGCATTGAAGGTGTTAAATCGGCCCACAATTTTTGACAGGCCCAGGTGATCGATGCGAAACAGGATGTAGCTGTGCATTTTGTCGAGCTGGTACTGCCCCGGGCGCAACTCGGTAATCTGTTGGGTGTAGTTCGGCCGAATCAGGCTGGTACAACCGCTGAGCACGGTGGCGAGTAGAATGATCAGTAGTTGTTTCATGGTCGAATGTGGATATGTGATTGCATTGACGCTGTAGCAAATTGACCAACGCGCTTGCTGATGGTTGCAAATGTGTGCTGTCGTTGTTGCATTGCCGCATACGATTCAATAGTCTCGTCGGATTCTTTTTTCACTATACAACCCGGGGCTTTGATCGAAGATGACAGTCAGATTTGCAGTGCTTGGCGCGGGCCGGATCGGTCAGGTGCATGCGCAGGCGTTGGCCGCAGAACCCAAAGCGACGCTTGTGGCAGTGGCCGATGCAATGGAAGCTGCGGCCGCAGCGCTTGCGCAAGCACATGGCTGTGCGGTGCGTTCGATAGATGAGATTGAACGATCCGCCGATGTCGATGCGGTGGTCATTTGTACGCCCACCGATATGCACGCCGATCTGATCGAACAGTTTGCCCGTGCTGGCAAGGCAATTTTTTGTGAGAAACCGATCGATCTGGATATCAAGCGCGTGGCGAAATGTCTGGACGTAGTGGAAACGACTGGTGCGTTGCTGATGGTGGGTTTTCAGCGTCGCTTCGATCCGGATTTCAACGCCTTGAGCCAGGCAATTGATCGTGGCGAAATTGGTGCGGTGGAGATGGTGGCACTGACCAGTCGTGACCCGGCACCGCCACCGATAGATTACATCGTCCGCTCGGGAGGAATTTTCCGCGACATGACTATTCACGATTTTGATGTCGCGCGCTGGATGCTGGGCGAAGAGGTGGAGACCGTGCAGGCTGCCGCGTCGGTGCTGGTGAACGATGAAATCGGCCAGGCGGGGGACTATGACAGCGTAAACGTGATTCTGCGCACCGCGAGCGGTAAGCAGTGCACGATCAATAACTCCAGACGTGCAGTTTACGGATATGATCAGCGCATTGAAGTGCATGGATCGCAAGGGATGCTGGCCGCCGGAAACGTTCATCACAACCGAGTGACGCTCGCCAATGGTAAAGGGTATACCCAGGCGCCACTGCAGGATTTTTTCATGTCCCGTTATCAACAGGCATACGCGTTGGAAATTGCAGCCTTCATCGACACGCTGGATCAAAAAGTCGAGCCACCCACCACAGGCCACGATGGATTGATGGCGCTGGCGCTGGCAGAGGCGGCGGTGAAATCTGTGCAGACGCAGTCGGTTGTGACGGTGGCCGATGTGTTGGCGGTTTGAGGTGTACTGAAGCTCTGGTGAGATAACACTATGCGGTGTCGGGCATGCTGTTGCGATGCCCGACACTCGCATAATTTCAGCCGACGATCTGGAGCTATATTTTGATAGTGTGGATCGGGTAAGCCCAACGCTGCTTGAGTGTCGGTCTTGAATCGACAGATAGTCACTCAGGCATCGTGATCCACTGACCGCCCGCGTCGTTGCTGTCTGCTGCGGCGTGAATGAACTGAATGCCTCGTACACCATCGACAATACCGGGCAGATGAGTCGCGACATTGGAAGCGGCGGCGGAGCGTCGCGCTGCAACGGTATCGGCAATATCGCTATACATGTTGGCCCACGCATCGGATAGCGACTCGCCGTGGCCGCGCGGTAGTGTGGTCATGGATTCAGCACCCTGAGTCATGCCCGATCCCTGACCGCGGTGAATGGTTTGTTCGCTGCAATCGAATTTTGCGAATCGCAGTTGTTCCGGGTGCTCCTGATCCCAACTCACGCTGCCTTTGTCGCCATAGATTCTGAATCTCAGGCCACAATATTCGCCGGCAGCAACTTGTGTAAGCCACATCGAACCCGGCGCACCGCTGGACATTTGCAGGTTCATGAATGCCGTGTCTTCCAGTTCGCGGGCCGGACCGCAGACGTGAAAGTCGGCGCGCAATCGGGCCACGGTATCGCTGCAGACGTATTCCAGTAGTTGAAATGCGTGGGTACCGATATCTCCGGTGGTGGATGTTCGGCCCGCTTTGGTTGGATCCTGACGCCATTGGTCTTCGTCGATTGTGCTGTTGCCACCCGCCCACTCTTGCACGTATTCGATAGTGAACTGGCGACACTTGCCAATCTCACCGTTGGCAATCATCTCTTTTGCCTGGCGTACCATCGGGTGAAAAATGTAGGGATGCGTTACGGCAAAGATCAGGCCGGTGTCACGGTGCAACTGCTGCATGGCCTGTGCATCGTCCAGGGTATTGGCGATCGGTTTGTCGCAGATGATATCGATGCCATGCTGCATGAAGGTGATGGCGATATCGCGATGCGTGTGATTGGGGGTGCAGATGGCAATGGCTTCGATACCATCCGTCCTTGCGCTTTCCTGCTCGGCCATGTCCTGGTAGCTCGCGTAGCTTCTGGCTGGATCGATCATCCATTCGCGCGCGCGCTGTGTGGCAACATCCGGCCGTGAAGACAATGCTGCGGCGACCAGGTCCCAGCGGTTGGACAAGCGGATAGCGCTATTGTGCCAGTGTGATACCAGGCCGCCGCCCACCAGGCCGAGTCGCAGGCGCCGGGGGGCATCTTTTGTGTTTTCCATCGCGCTTGATCCTGACAGACGATTGTGTGAATCGGTACCGAAATGACTCGGTACAGTGGCGATGTATTATAACGAAAGGAGGCGCTGTGCAGATTTAATGGACGGCTGATGCGTCGGTGTTTTCCTGTATCAGCACCCAGGGCGCTGCAACTACACACCAGAAACTGGGCCTGCGTTGATTCCAGTCACGCGCGTTGTCATCGCTTGCGCGATTGATCCTGCCCTGTTGCAGCCATTGCTCGACTTCGGCTTTGTTGTCGTTTGCCATGGTGGCGGCAACTTCGATCAGGTCGAGCTGTGGGTCGACGTTCACGACGACACCGCGTGCGAAATGCTTGATCAGTTCGTCCCACTCGATCAGTGCAGTTTCGTGGTTCAGGCTTTCTTCAAGCGTGGCGGGCTTTTGTGGTTCGGACATGTTGCTGCTTTAACCGGTGGCCGATTGCTGGCCAATTTCAGCGCGCAGTATTTCCAGCGCCTTTTCAAGTTGCTCATCGCGCGCCTCGATCAGAGTGTCGGCCTCGTCTGGTCGCTGCTCGCGGATAGATTCTTCCAGTAACTGGCGCTTAAAGGCGCGCGCTTTGTCACTGATGTTAAGGGATCCGGTTTGGCGGAACATGAAATCGGCGGCGGTTTCGATGTAGTAGTCGGGCACTATACCCGAACCGTGGATCAGTTTTTGGTCGGGCCGGCCAAACACGGCGATGGTGCTTCTGATCGCGCCACCCAGCGGCTCTTTGAGATCGAATATCTGTTGCACCAGCCCCTTGCCGTAGCTGGGGCTGCCTATAATGGTGCCACGTTCGTGTGCCTGAATGGCGCCGGCCACAATCTCCGACGAGGACATGCTGTTGCCGTTGATCAGCAGCGCCAGTGGTTTATCGGTGAGGTGTTTGCCGTGGCGTGGCTGATTGCGGAATTTGCCGGTCACGTAACGTTCAAAGTAGACGACATCGCGATCGCTGAAGATGGATACGATATCGCGCGCGGCCCGGGTGGAGCCGCCGGGATTGTCACGCAGATCGAGGATGAAAGCCGCTGCATTGCTCTTTTGCAAATCGTGTACTTGCTTGCGCACACGGGCGTGTGTTCTGCCACCGAAGCGACTGACCTTGATGTAGCCGATATCACCGGCGATCATCTCTGCGCGAGCATAGTGCAGATCGACGTGCTGGCGCTTTGCGGTGAGGGTGAATGGCGTGGCTGAGCCGCGTTGCAGGGTCAGTTCGACTGTGGTGTTCTCGTCGCCTTTTAACAAGCTGACGATCTCGCGGCTGCGAAGTCCCTTGAGATCGGCATCGCCGGCGCTGATGATCTTGTCAGCGGGTTGGATGTCGGCCAGTTCCAGCGGTCCGCCCAGCAAGGTGCCAATCACGCGCGGGTAGTCGTTTTCGCGAACCCGAAACTTCAGACCGATACCGACATAGTTGCCACTGCGTCGCTCTCGGTACTTTTTTAGATTGGCCGGGGTGATGTAGTTGGCGTAGGCATCGTTATAACCGGCCATGGTTTCGGCCAGAATTTCGCGCATCGCATCGACCCGCGTGGTATCCGGTTCTGCGTTATCGCGCTCGCGAGTGAGTTGTTCGGTGCGATCATCGAGGCGGCGCAAAATGGTATCGGCAGTGTCTGCCGGAGAATCGCGAAACAGTCGCAGTTGCGTATTCTCGATGATCTTCAGGGCGCGTTTGAACTCGCGTGCGGCAGTGTCGCCGATGGCGTGGCCAGGCGTTGCTGTGGTAAGCAGCGAAAAGGTACAGACCGCGGTTATCAGGCAGAACAGATACGCCGATTTGTTGCGAGGCATCAGGGCTTGTCTCTGGTTGGCGCGATGATCTGCGAGACCGTCGGTGGACAGTGGTGCAATGCTGGCGGAGCAATAGCCTTGCCGCGGTGGTTGCGGCGTTT
>CAZYDV010000050.1:0-24010 GCA_964646405.1 uncultured Granulosicoccaceae bacterium
CGCACCGCGTGCGCAATGGTGCCGCGGGTAATGCCCATATCGAGCAACTCCCGATCAGACAGCGCGCGCAGTGCTCTGATCGCCTGGCGCTCCTCGCGTCGGCTGAGTCTGGGGGTCGCTGCGGCCGGTACCGCTTGCACAGGCTGAGATTCGATCAACGCCCAGGGCCAGTAGTCGGTGCCTTTTTGCAGCAGATCGCGCGAGATGCCGATGTCTTCCAGCACTCGATCACTTTTAGCCATCAAAACCTCTCGCGCTTGCTTTCGACCCTGATTGATCATATGTGCTGTGAAGCTCTGTCCAAGGTTTCTGAAAAAGGATGCCATTAAGTCTCTCCGCAAAAGTGTCATAATTTGGTGTCATGCTTACCGGCGTTAACCGGTAGTAGCTTGTCAATCAATCTACGACCGACCCTGGCTTCTCACAAACGATAGTTTCTTGAAGCACCCGCAAGTAAAACTTAAAGCGACTTTTCATTGGCCGGATCACTCCCCCTCAACGCATTGCATGCCTTCGTTGTCGCCGCGCGCCATCTGAGCTTCAGCAAGGCAGCAGAAGAGCTGCACGTGACGCCAGCCGCTGTCAGTCAACAGATTCGCACGCTGGAAGAATCACTCGGCGTACAGCTCTTTCACCGCCTGAACCGGGGCCTTGCGCTGACTGATGCCGGTCTTTCCGGATTGGCCGGTCTGCAGAATGGCTTTGAGAATATTCAACGCGCCGTCGAGCGAATGAAGTCCGGCGATGCCGCAAACGAACTGAATATCTGGACCGCACCGTCGTTCGCGTCAAAGTGGCTTATGCCACGGATGCATCGATTTATTGAATCGAACTCATCAATCGATCTTCGGCTGTCGGGCAGCGCCGCACTGATCGATTCCAATTCCACCGCACCGTCGTTGAGCGCGGAGACGCTGAAATCCCACAACATCGATGTCGCCATCCGCTTTGGCAGCGGCAACTATCCCGGTTGCGAAGTCAGACGACTGATGGACGTGGTGGCGATCCCATTGTGCAGCCCGATGCTGTTGCACGCAGACGCCGCCATACCGCTGCAGCAACCAGCCGACTTGCGCCATCACACGCTACTGCACGATGAATCGCCATACGAAGGTCGGCCACGCTGGGCCAGTTGGTTTGCACAGGCCGGTATGGCCGGTGAAGTGGCCAGGCACAACCTCTATTTCAACAGTGTGTCACTGGCCTTGTCGGCGGCGGTTTCCGGTCAGGGCGTGGTGCTGACGCTCGAACAAATGGCACGCGACGACATGGACAAGGGCGACCTGGTGCCGCTGTTCGACCGCCCGATGGACGTCACCCATGCCTATCATCTGGTCACCCTGCCCAACGCCAGCGACGATTCGCGCGTGCGCGCATTCATCAGCTGGGTGTTTGACGAGGCAGCAGACTCGGTTCAGCAAATCTAATGGACGCCGTGTTTAGCGCGGTCTAAAGCCACAGCCTTGGAGAGCTTTGCTTTGCCTTGCCTATCTACCAATAGATAGTATACTGAGGCCAGTGGCTTCCACTATCCAACCGCCAAAGCGCGCAGGTGCTGCGGCAAGAAATCAAACAAACTCAAGGAATAACAAGATGCTGGCTTACTCAGTCATTGGCGCGAAAGATCTGGACAAACTACTCGGCTTCTACGACTCGCTGCTTGAGCTCATTGGCGGCAAGCAGTTAATGGGGCTTGATCGAATCAAGTTTTACGGTACCGATGCCGGCGGCGCGATGCTGGCGGTATGTCGCCCGGCAGATGGCGATGCGCAAAGTTGTGGCAACGGGCAGATGATCGCAATTCCCGGCGGCTCGCCAGAAGGGGTTGATGCACTCTACCAGCGCGCGCTGGAACTCGGTGCAAGCGATGCCGGCGCCCCCGAACAGGCGTTACCGTTTTTCTATGGCGGCTACGTGCGCGATCCCGACGGCAACAAAATCGGCTTTGTCCACCTGACGCCAGCCTGATATTTCTCGCAAAAAAAAACGCCTGCAATGTGCAGGCGTTTTTCAAACGCAGCGGCTCACAGGCCGCCTTCTCAGCCCTTGTCGCTAGCGGCGCAACACCAGCTCGACACGACGATTCTTCTTTCGCCCGGCTTCGGTTTCGTTGTCATCCAGTGGCCGCGTATCACCGTAACCGCGCGCTGACATGCGCTCGACATCGATGCCGGCTTTGGCTCCCAGGAAACGAACCGCTGCTGAGGCCCGCGCTGACGACAGCTCCCAGTTGGTCGGGTATTTCCTGCGTAATACCGCGCCTATGCCCTGCGAGTCGGTATGCCCTTCGACATCCAACCGCCAGTCCGGATACTCGCCGAGCACATCACCGACACTATCCAGAATCTGCCGGCCCTGCCTGCTGACTGAGGCGCTGCCAACGTCGAAGAGGTCACCGGATTCAAGCACCACCGCGACGGCACGATTGTCTTCGATCGAGTTGACTGATGCGGAAGCCACGCCGGCGGCAACGAGTTTCGACTCGACCTCAGCCCGTACCGATGCCGTTGCATCGAGCTGAGCCTGCTCCTGCGCGGCCGCCTCGTCGATTTGTCCCTGCAATCCCTGATTGCTGTTGTTGAGCGCTGCAATTGCGTCACCCGACTCCTGCAACTGACCTTCCAGTGTGTCAATCGTCGACCGCGCATTGTCGCGCTCCTGTATCAGACCATCTCTAACCCCTTCAAGATCCGAGATGGTGGCGTTCAGGCCATTGACCGTGCCGCGTTCGCTCTGCAGTTCACCTTGCAGCGTGCTGATCTCGCCATCCAGTTCGCCTATTTTCACGTTTGAACTGTCGCGTTCCGCACTCAGCGAATCGCGAGTGGATTCAAGTGTCCCCACCGTTTGTTGGAGGCTGGCTACCGTACCGCGCTCTCCTTCGAGTTCAGCCTGCATCGCTTCGGAAGCGGCGGTCATCTCTTCGATCGACGACTGCGCCTGTGCCTTATCAGCATTTAGCGTAACCAGTTCGGCATTGGCCTGTTCAACCTGCTGCAAAGCCTCATCGCGCTGAGTCTCGAGTGATGCGATCTCCGCCTGCAAGCTGTCTCTCACGCTTTCAAGCTCGGCTTGGGTGTCGTCGCGCTCGCCGCGCATCGCCGCCAGCGCCTGATCGTGCTCGTCGCGTGCAGCGCCGAATTCTTCGCCAACCTTGACCAACTCATTTTCCAGATCCGACACCCGGCCACGAAGTTGATCCGACCGCTGTGACGCCTCATCGCGAGCGCCGCGGACGATACCCAGTTCGTCCTGTAAGCCTGCAAACAAGCCATTCAGAGCGCCGAGTTTTTGCTGCGAATCGGCATCTGCCGCCTGCGCACTGGACAGATCTTCACTCAGCGTAAGGACCTCGTCGTTGAGTGAGTCAATTTCCTGCAGCGCGGCATCTTTCTCAGCACCCAGGGTATCAAGCTGTGTGGTCAGCGTGTCGCGTTGCTGCAGCAGCTCGTCACGTTCGGCAGTGGTTTGCGCAATCTCGGCGCGCACGGCTTCAAGTGCTTCGTTGGCAGACGACAGATCGCCCTGCGTCGTTGCCAGCGTGGCGCTGGTCTGCTCGACGTCCTGTTTTGTCGATTCGAGCTCGCCATTGAGCGTCTGAATCTGCTCTTCCAGCGCCTGCGCCTGTTTTTCTGCCTGAGCGTTGGCGTCGGTGAGTTCGACAATCTGACCTTCCAGTTCACCGACGGTACCGGTCAGCGCTGACACCTCGCCATCGCGTTCGGAGAGCATTCGGTTGGCCTCGTCACGCATGCCCAGCATCGTATTGAGCTGGCCCTGCAGGTCAGAAGACTGGGCAGACAGTCGATTCACATCCTGCTCGCGACCCGTTGTCTGATCTTCCAGCGCGGCGCTGGTTTCGGCCAACTGCGATTCAAGCTCAGCACCAGTGTTTTCGGCGGCTGTCAATTGCTCGCGCAGTTTCAGATTTTTCTCGATCGCGCGATCGAGACGCTTGTTCAGCGTGGCATTGGCGGCTTCGTACTCTTCAATGCGAACTTTCGCAGCATCACGACTATCCGTCATGGCGCCCAATTCGGCCGTTCGAGTATCGAGCGATTGCAGGGTTTCTTCATAAAACGCATTCGCCGCATCGCGCTCACTGGATGCATTGCCGAGCGCCAGTTGCAGCTCAGCCACGTCGGTGGGAACGTCTTTGACTTCTTCAAGCTCGGCAGACACCCCACTCAATTGTCCGTCGAGATCGGCGGCGGTCGCCTCTGACTGCGCCAGCGCATCACGGGTCGTGTCGAGTTCAGTGTTCAATGACACGACTTTCTCGCCCAGCTCCTGCGATTCGGCTCTGGACTGTTCCAGATCGACTGAGGTTTGTTCAAGCTCGGCTGTGGTTTGTTCGAGCTTGCCCCTGGTGTCATCGAGCTCGCCGGTCAGCGTCTCCACATTGGCCGAGGCCGAATCGTATTGTCCCTGCAGGGCCAGCACCTCGCCTTGCGCAGATTCGGCTTGTTGTTGCACACCCTCAAGTTCGGTCTGCAGCTTTGCCTGTTGCTCGGTCGACTCTCTTTGCTGACTGCAGTTTTTCATCGCCAGCAGAAAAAGGCCGGCCAACAGCAGCAATGGCAGAAAGAATCTGAAAAACCTGGACATGCCGGAGCCCCCGTCATTCGCGGCAAGCGCGGCAGATCCGCCACCTGCCGCAGCAGTGGTGGCTGTCGCACCCTGCACGCTGGCTGCAGCACCCGCTGTCGCCGCGCCGCCAGCCGTCGCCTGACTGGTGAACAGTCTGCCGATGCCGTCCGGGGTATTGGTCGCGCCTCCGCGACTGACCCGGGTTTTGGCGACACTTAAAACACCCGGTGCCACATAACCGAGTATTTTTTCCGCCTCGGCGTAGGGCAGGTTCGACCCGTATTGCAGCTCCTCCACCATCGTGCGGCGCCGTACATCGCCTACGATGCTCGCCAGCTGACTGTTACCTTCTCTGAAAACGTCCGATGCAAGCCGCTGATGAAAACGCGAGGGCGGATCGCTCAGGGTCGCGTCATCGCTGTTCTGTATCGCCTCGTGCAACACGACTCGGCCATTTTCGGAATTCACCACTGAAGAAAAGCTCTGCAGTACCGAGTCGATAGATCGATCGACGCTGCTGGCGAGACTGTCTGGCGAGCGTCCGAGAAGCTGCCCGAGGTGCTCCCTGGCTTTCTGGCCAAAGAGATCTCGAGTCATGGATTGGAGGTTTTCTTTCATTGCGATTGCGGCGGGCATGCGGCCCAGCCTGACTCCCATTTAATTGCTGTTCCAAGAGTCTACGCTCAAGGCGTGGCGCGAGCACGCCGCCAAGGTAAAGCCCTGTAAATTCCGCGCATATCTGTGAGCAATTGTGAAACATACCCCATACCGACAAAGCCAATCGCAGCCACTTTGACCAAAAGAGAACTTTTCCTCAGCACACCTGTGCTTGAACGTGTTCACGCAATCTGCAATTTTCAGTGACCGGTGTCGGTGCGGCAGGCATAATCTCGTTGTCCGACGGAAAACGACAGTCAAGATGCAGCAATCTATTCTCGCGCTTTCGCTACTGACCACTATTCTGTTGGCCAGTTGTGCCAGCAACTGGGTCGGGGTCGATGGGAGCCGGGTCAATGCCGCTAAAGTTGCGCACGCAAGCAACGTTTGCATGGTGGCTGAGAAAATGCGGATGCTGCGCACCACGCGCAAATTCACCGATCTGATGGCCGCCAGTTCAAACCCCAAGGCCAGCCAAATCACCGAGGCCTTCGATCAATTCGCCCAGCGCGTCAATGCCGACATCGCCAACTGCATGCGCGCCCAGGGACTGATCGCATCGTAAGCCGCTCGTCGGCTATTGCATAATCACGACCATCGCGGCGACAAACACCACCCATAGCAGCATCATTTTGCCCATCCGGTGATTATCTGCGCCAGATATCGACAGCGGGATGCGCGTCACCGAGCGCTCCTGCAGACGATTGGCCGCGCGGTTGTAGTCATCAATATCATCGGCATCCACCCAATCCGCGATGGGTTTCAGCTCAACGTTGAACTGCACCTGATTATCACTGGCCGTGACATAGTCCCGGTACTCGAACCAGCGGTTGCGTTCATCCATCTCGTCTTCGGGCACCGGCGGTTTGTGCGGGTAGCTCACGCTGATGCGATGATGCACGATGCCGTCATTTTCGATATCCACCGGGTGGGTACAACTTTCGGCAATCAATAGACCGCTGCAGAAATCGGTTCTGATTCCAATGCAATCGCCATCGATATCACCGCGCGGTGTCTCTACCTGATAACTCTCCCGCAGTCGCAGGATATTCTGATCGGCATCGTCTTCCACAACCTGTACCGGTTCTACAATCGAAAGCTTCATCCCCAGATCATCACTGGCGTAGCCATGATAGTCCTGCACGATCAGTTCACTCTGACGCGAGGCAAAATGGTAACGCATGTTATCGGCGCGGTGGCTTCTGTACTCGCGCTCAATGGTTATAACCGGCGCAGTATCAAGCCCGGCGGATAAATCAATATGATGCGATAACTCGAATACTTTTTTCTTACCGTTGTTGTCAATCTGGGTCAGGCCATCGGTGGCCTCACTCAGCAGCAAGGCACATTTGCAGTCGCACTGTGATCTTACAGCCAGTGCGCCAGCCTGATGTTGAACCGTTGCATCAACAAAAAACTGCCGACCGGAAAACTCGATACACACGACCATGTGATCGAACAGATAAGGGCTCGGATCGAGATTCATGATCGCATCGCGAAGTCGCGTGTGCACCAGCGCGAGACACGCGTCAAATCCAGCCACCCGCAACAACGCGACGAGCAACATCGATTTATCTTTACAATCGCCCGCGCGCTTACGCAGCGTGATGGAGGGTTTACGTGGCGTGTGAGAGAATACCCCACCGCCGTCGCTTCGATAGCGAACCTGATTTTGCACAAATTCAATGATACTGCGCAGTGTATGCTCAGCCGCCCCGGACAAATCGACCGGAATCTGATCAAGATCCACGGCATCGTCAAAGACACCGGCTGACTGATAGTGCTCCAGCAACTGTGAAGACACCTGATGCCAGTCTCCCGAGTTGCTGACGATCAGACAGGCGCGCCAGTACCACTCCGGCAAATTGCTTTGCAGGCGCTGTGCGACGATGTCATACACGTCGTGTTCAAACTGGCTGCCGGGCGGTATCGTCTCCCGCTTATTTAAGTCGTTGGCCGTATCCAGGCGATGGACGTGCAACGAATGAGACGAATCATTGATCAAACGAATTCTCTGCGTATCGACGGGCACGCCAAAGCTTAGTGAGAAATAGTGCCATAGTGTACTACCGTGCAGAGGATGCTCACCTGCCTGCTCAAGCGTCGTGCTCTCGATCGTGATGATATCGCCTACCCGAACATCATCAATCAACAACTCGATTGTCAGGCGTCCATCTGACATTTGCCGTTCCAGCCCCGCCTCTCTCTGCAACACCTTAATGTTGTCGCGATCCAGAGCGTCGATCATCTGGCCGGCACGTGAGATCTGACAACGGTGTAGTTGCAACCGTTGTGAATCCGGATCAATTTCAAATAGATGCTGAGACGCATTTTCAACGCAGGATGCGTCGTTCACCTGAAAGCAGAAACAAGCGAAGCGCTCGATAGAAACATCGGTAGAGCGAAGCTGATAGTCGACGAGAAAGTAATGCTGCGGCGCACGATCATCCTTGTCGGTAGAACATTGCCGCGACGCGACCCATGAGGCGGTTGGGCAAAACTCAAAGGGTAACGTCGGCACCCCAGTTAATACATTTCCAGACACCTACAGCTCCCGGTACAAAATTGTCTCCGGGTATCGGCTGCAGCCATGTAATTCTCAATAGCAGTGCACCGCGATAACGATCACATAACCAGCAATGAGATTGTCCGAACGATCAGTCCGCGGAAAAGTCCAGCACCAGTGCTGCGTGATCGCTTAACGCGTCGCATCGACCACCGCCATCGAATCCACCCCAGCAGTGGCGCAGAGATCGGAGCCGCGGTAGCAGTTGCGGATGAACAAACGCCTGATCGAGGCGAAACCCGTTGCGGCCATTGGGTGAATACCAGGTGTACTCGCGCGCATCACCGTGCAACCACCGAAATCCATCACGCCACCCCTGATCGTCAAGCGTGCACAGCCAGCCATCTTCGGTGCGATTAAATGTCGACGCCTGCTCATCAATATCGATGCGCCCCGAATTGGTATCGCCGATGACCAGCGCTGGTGGCCCTCGCCACTGCCCGATCAATTCCACTATGGAATCCATAAAGCGGTATTTCAAACCAGTGGTGCGATTAGGGATATGAATCGCCATCAGCGCAAAGGGTTTATCGGCCGCAATATTCACGTGCAGCCATCGATGGCGATTGACCGGTGCGGCGCGCAGTTGCACCCGCCGCATGGCCCAGCGACTGGCGACCAGCAGCGCGTTGATCGCCGGCTTGTCGCGATCGACCGTAGTGCGCTGATAGACCAGTCCATGCGCCGCCAATGCGCTGGCAATCGCCTGGCTGGGAGGTGTTCCGCGAAACTCCGACAAGGCCACCACGTCTGGATGCCAGTCGAGCAACTGCTGCACGATGGCATCAGCCCTGACGCCACCACCGGCTCTGATGTTCCAGGCGACAATTCTCAATGCTTCACCGCGCGGAGGCGCCCTTGCTCAGTTGTTGTGCACCGTCGGCCACTCGCCAACCCTGCACCGCTGCGCGCTTACGGGGTTGCCGGTCAGCGCAAGACGGTGTCGGAAACGTCATTCGATGGTTGTTATACATAGCCGTTCATCATAAGGTAGACGGCGTGGCCAGGTCCAAACTCAGGGCAACCGCTCACCGCACGCGCCATTCTGCGTGCCGCCCCGTGCGCAGTCGAGCAAACCCTGCCGGGTGTCTGGTCCATCGGTGCGCTGATTGTTAGGGGTTTTCCGGTTGCACGAAATAAATCGGTAGCAATTCGGCGCTATGGTTCACTGATTTCACAAGGAGTCACCATGCCTGGAAAGACTGTAGCCTCAATCGTTGCGGCCGCCGGCCTGCTGCTTGGCAATGCCGCATTGGCGCAAACCGAACTGACCGTCTACACCGCGGTTGAAGCAGAAGATCTCAAACGTTACGCGGAAACCTTCAACAAGGAACACCCTGACATCAAAGTCAATTGGGTACGCGATTCAACCGGCATCGTCACGGCCAAACTGTTGGCCGAAAAAAACAATCCGCAGGCCGACGTGATCTGGGGGCTGGCCGCGACATCCCTGCTGCTGCTCAAGTCGGAAGACATGCTGGAGCCGTACTCTCCCAAAGGCGTTGAGTTACTCGATACCAAGTTTGTCGACAATGACGACCCGCCAGCCTGGGTAGGCATGGATGCGTGGGTGGCCTCGGTTTGCTATAACACCGTGGAGGCAGAAAAAGCCGGCTTGACACCACCCGCATCGTGGAAGGATCTGACCGACCCACAGTACCAGGGCCATGTAATCATGCCCAACCCCAATTCATCTGGCACCGGTTTTCTGGATGTCTCCAGTTGGCTGCAAATGTTTGGTGAGGAAGGCGGTTGGGAGTACATGGATGCGTTGCACAGCAACATCGCACGTTATACACACTCCGGTTCCAAGCCCTGCAAACTGGCCGCCGCCGGGGAAATCCCGATCGGTATTTCATTTGCGTTTCGCGGTGCCAAGTCCAAAGCGGCCGGTGCGCCACTGGAAATCATTGTTCCGGAAGAGGGAGTGGGCTGGGATATGGAAGCCACGGCTATTGTCGCAGGCACCGCCAACCTTGAAGCTGCGCAAACGCTGGTCGACTGGTCGGTCACTAAAACCGCTAATGAAATGTATAACACCGGCTACGCAGTCGTTGCCATGCCCGGTGTAGCCAAGCCAGTCGAGCATTTTCCGCCCAACCTGTTAGAGAAAATGATCGACAACGACTTCGAGTTTGCGGCCAACAACCGTAAGCGCATACTGGCCGAATGGCAAAGTCGCTACGACGGTAAATCCGAAGCCAAGTAGCGTTTCCACATCCAACCTCAACCGGTCGCGGCAAGCTGCCGCGATCGGCTCGACACTCACATTCCCACGCCCGCCGCCCACTCGATATGACAGATCCCGCTCACTATCTGCGCATTGAGGGACTGAACAAGTTCTTCGGTCAGTTTCAGGCATTGAAAGATATTCAGCTCGATGTGCATGAAGGCGAGCTTGTCTGTTTTCTGGGTCCATCGGGCTGTGGCAAGACCACGCTGCTCAGGGCGATCGCCGGACTCGATCTGCAAACCAGTGGCAGCATCGAACAGGCCGGCGTCGATATCTCGACATTGCCGGTCACTGAACGCGACTTTGGCATCGTGTTTCAGTCGTACGCTCTGTTTCCAAACCTCACCGCTGGAAAAAACATCGCGTTTGGACTTGAGAATACCGGCCACACTCGCGATCAGATCAACCAGCGTGTCACTGAATTGCTGGAGCTCGTCGGCTTGCCCGATCAGCGGAATAAATTCCCTTCGCAGCTATCCGGTGGACAGCAACAACGCATTGCACTGGCACGGGCAATCGCAACCTCACCCGGGTTATTACTGCTCGATGAGCCTCTGTCCGCACTGGATGCCAGAGTACGCGTGCTGCTCCGGCACGAACTAAAAGAACTGCAACGCAAACTTGGCGTGACCACCGTCATGGTGACGCACGATCAGGAAGAGGCGCTGGTGCTGGCTGATCGCATCGTGGTCATGAATCACGGCATCATCGAACAAACAGGTACACCGACCGAGATCTACGGCAGCCCTCGTTCACTTTTTGTGGCGGAGTTTATCGGCGAGATGAACCAACTGCAGGCCACAAGCGATGCTCGCGGTCAGCTAACCGTCGGCGCGTTGAACCTGCACTGCGATACCGACCAATGGCCCGATGAGACTACTGGCGGGGATCTGGTGGCGGCGATTCGACCCGAGGACATCATTCCGATGAGCGATTCGTCCAACCTGGCTAATCATCTGGACGTATCCATCCGCGACATGGCATTCATGGGTTCTTTCTGGCGTTCCCGGCTAGAGAACGATGCACTCGGCGGCAACGATCTGATTGCAGATTTTTCCATAAACGCCGTTCGGCGACTGTCGCTGCAAATTGGCAATCATCTCACCGTAGAGCTGCCGGCCGACCGGCTGCTGGCGTTTCGCCGCTAGTGTCAGACGCTACGGCGAGTCAGCCATTGCGGGCAAAGCTCGGCCGCGATGATCTGATCATGCGCGGCTACATGCTGGTACTGGCGCTGTATCTGGTCATTACCCTCGCGTTGCCGCTGTACACCATGCTGTCCAAATCGTTCTCCACCTATCGTTTCGATCTGTCTTTATTTCAGCTACAGGTCAGCGACGAAGAGGGCAACTGGAATACGCCTGCAAAAACCGCAGCACAAATAAACGACGCGCTGGGCGCAGATGGCATTGGCGAATTCGATACCGGCAACGATGGTCGACTGTCGCCAACCGAACTCTTTCCACAGTTCAGTTTCAGAAGCCCGGTCATGTATCGCATCCGGGGCACGGATGAGCGCGCGGTCTGGCTTGTGGGATCAAAACGACACAACAGCACCGAGTGGCTGGAACTCGATTCCAACACCTTCAGACGAGTCTCGTTGCGGCCAGTAAAATCGACCGGGTTCGCAAACTACGCCACTTATTTTTCCACGCCCGCGTTATTTCAGTCGATCCGCAATTCGCTACTGATATCGGTGATCAGCACGATTATCACCGTGACACTCGCGTTTGCATTCGCCTATGCACTCAATCGCAGTCAGATGCGCTTCAAGGGCCTGTTCCGGCTGATTGCCATGGCCCCTATTCTGGTACCGTCACTGCTGCCGGGCATCGCTCTGGTTTATCTTTTCGGCAACCAGGGAATGCTCAAGGCCTTTCTGATGGGCGAGTCCATCTACGGACCGATCGGCATCGTGATTGGCTCGGTGTTTTTTACCTTTCCACACGCGGTGATGATCATCACGACGGCACTGGCGATCTCCGATGCGCGGCTGTATGAGGCCGCCCACTCGCTGCGGGCCGGGCGCTGGAAGATTTTTCGCACCGTCACCCTGCCCGGCGCGCGCTACGGGCTGATCTCGGCCGCGTTCGTGGTGTTTAATCTGGTCATCACTGACTTCGGCCTGCCGAAGGTCATTGGCGGACAGTACAATATGCTGGCGGTCGACATCTACAAGCAGGTTATCGGACAGCAGAATTTCGAAATGGGCGCTGTGGTGTCCGTGGTACTGTTGATACCGGCACTGTTGGCTTTTATTGTCGATCACTATGTGCAACGGCGGCAGGTAGCGATGTTATCCAGCCGTTCGGTTCCGTGGCAAGCGCCAAAACGTCGTGGCTTCGACACCCTTTGTTTAATCTATTGCACCCTGGTTGCGATATTTATTCTTGGCCTGCTGGGTGTTTGCCAGTATGCCGCGTTGATTAAGTTCTGGCCCTACGATCTTAGCTTCAGCCTGAAGAACTACGCCTTTGATCTGATGGACGGTGGTGGCTGGAACAGTTACTACAACTCGGTGCAACTGGCGTTGCTGACGGCGATCACCGGCACCATTATCATTTTCTCCGGCGCCTATATCGTAGAAAAGACGGCAGGCTTTCGTACTGGAAGATCGCTTTTTCAGTTGCTGGCACTATTGCCAATGGCGATCCCCGGCATGGTTTTAGGCCTGGCCTACATTTTCTTTTTCAACAACCCGAACAATCCGCTGCATTTTCTCTACGGCACCATGGGCATACTGGTGATCTGTACGGTTACGCATTTCTACACCGTCTCTCACCTGACGGCACTGACCGCACTCAAACAGATCGATCCCGAGTTCGAGTCAGTTGCCGCATCACTGAAAAAACCGTTCTACAAATTGTTTGCGCGCGTCACCGTGCCGATTTGTCTGCCTGCCGGTCTGGATATATCGATCTATCTGTTCGTCAACGCCATGACAACCGTATCGGCACTGGTGTTTCTGTACTCACCCGATACCACTTTGGCATCAGTAGCCGTGCTCAACATGGATGATGCCGGTGATATCGCACCGGCGGCTGCCATGGGCATGATGATTTTCTACACCAACGCCGGGGCCAGAATCATCCACCTGCTACTGAGCAAGGGCATCCTTAAAAGAACCCAGGCCTGGCGCGCCGGCAGCGCCGGCTCACCGGGCTGAGCCGAACGATGCATGAGACCAAACCAACCCAGGCCGAGGGTGAAATCAATACCTCCGATCGGCGGCGGGAATGGGCGGCAAAAACCCATGGACCGCAATTGCAGCGCGTACTCGACGAGGACGCCCGTTACTTCCTGCATCAATCGGTCTCGACCCCGTGCCTGTCGAGCATTGCACGCGCCGAGGGCCCGTGGATTGAAGACACAGAAGGCAAACGCTACCTGGATTTTCACGGCAACAACGTACATCACATTGGTTACGGTCACCCGCGCTTAAAGGCAGCGATCACAGCACAAATGGACGAACTGCCCTTCGCGCCGCGACGCTTTGCCTGTGAGCCCGCCACCGCCCTAGCCCGCAAACTGGCGCAGATCAGCCCCGGCGACTTGTCTCGAACCCTGTTTACCACGGGTGGTTCCGATGCAGTTGAGGTGGCGTTGAAGCTCGCCCGTGCCGCCACCGACCGCCACAAAACACTCTCATTCTGGGACTCATTCCACGGCGCCGGATTTGGCGCATCATCGGTGGGAGGTGAGTCGATGTTCAGATCCCATATCGCAGGCCCTCTGCTGCCCGGCACCGAACACGTCGCACCGTTTGCCTGCTATCGATGCCCGTACGGATACCCGGATAACAACGGCCAGCCGCAGCTTGATCTGTGCAACATGACCTGCGCCAATTTTGTACGCTACGTGCTGCAAAAGGAAGGCGATGTGGCAGCCGTCATTGCCGAGCCGGCGCGCGCCGTGCCCTATCTGCCGCCAGCCGGGTTTTGGGCCGAAGTGAAAAAGGCCTGTCATGAGCACGGCACACTGCTTATATTCGATGAAATCCCGACGGGCCTTGGCAAGACCGGGCGCATGTTCGCTTGCGATCACGATGAGGTCGCACCCGATATCCTGGTCATGGGCAAAGCGCTCGGCGGCGGCATCATGCCAATGGCCGCGGTGATCGCGCGCGATGATCTGAACATCGCCGGATACTACGCACTGGGTCACTACACGCATGAAAAAAACCCGGTCAGCGCGCGCGCCGCACTGACCACTATCGACATTATCGAAAAGGACGGCCTGGTCGAGAATGCGCGCGAAGTCGGCGAACACGCACTGACCCGTTTGCGTCAAATGCAAACGCAGTACACGGCGATTGGCGATGTACGTGGCCGAGGATTTCTAATCGGTATCGAGCTGGTGCTCGATCGCGAAAACAAAACGCCGGCCGATGACCTGGCCGAGGCTATCTTTTATCGCTGCCTCGATGATGGCCTGTCGTTCAAACTGACGATGGGCAACACCATCACGCTGACACCACCGCTGATCCTGACCCGCGCACAGATGGATCGAGCGCTGGACATCATCGAATCCGCAATTGCCACAGAAAGCCGAAGCGCCGGCATCAGCGTACCTGCATGAACGCGTCCCATCCTTTGAAAGCCGTGCGCACCGACTGCGAGTTGCACTGCCCGCAGCTCGATAGCGGCATACGCGAAATGGTGGACGAGTACATCCTGTTACCCGACGGTGTGAGCACCGATCGATTGTCTGCCGCCACTCATGACGCCGACCTGATTCTGATGTGCTACACCCCGATTCAACGCAACATCATAACCGCTGCCAGCCGTCTGCGCGGCATCGTTAAATATGGTGTGGGGATTGACGCCATTGATATAGATGCTGCAATCGAGCAGCGCGTACCCGTATGCAACGTGCCGCAGTATGCCGAGCAGACCGTCGCCGAAGGTGCATTTTGCCTGTTGCTGGCTCTGGCCAAAAAGCTCATTCCAGTCGATCGACAAATGCATCAAAGTGGCTGGCTCTGGCCACAGCCGACATGGCTTGCCAATGATATTGCGGGCAAGACGATCGGCCTTGTTGGTCTGGGTAAAATCGGTCGCAGTATGGCTCGTATGGCAGGTGCCGGATTTGGCGCCGATGTCATCGCGTTCGATCCTGCAGTCGAACGCAACACCATGAGCAAGGCTGGCGTGCACAAGATCGACCATCTGCACGATCTGCTGGCCCAGGCCGATTATGTCTCGTTGCACTGCGTGCTAAACCACGACACTCACCACCTGCTCGGCCATCGCGAATTCACCGCGATGAAAAACGGTGCATCGCTGATCAATGTGTCGCGTGGCGATCTGATCGACGAGACGGCTCTACTGGCCGCACTCGACAGCGGCAAGCTGGCAGGTGCCGGACTGGATGTCTTCAGCGATGAACCACTCGCCCTGACTAGCCACCCGGTCAGCGCGCTGTTCCGGCACCCTAATGTCATTCTGTCGCCACACATCACCTTCTACACGCACGAGGCCATGGAAAGGCTGGAATCAGAGACGCTCGAACGCTGCCGCGAGGTATTGAGCGGACAGCCTGTACAGGTAAAATCAACTGACCCACGCCTGCGTCGCCAGCGCCACGGCGTGACGTTCACCCCCACTGATTGATCACTACCGCGGAAACAAAACGCCATGCCAGTCACTGCGAACGATGTCAGCCGCGCACAGTGGCGTGTGCGACAGGATCTGGCCGCCTGTTATCGATTGTTTGTTCAATTTGGCTGGACGGATCTAATCTTCACGCACCTGTCAGCGCGCCTGCCTGACAATCCCGATCACTATCTGATCAATCCCTATGGCCTGTTGTTTAACGAGATTACCGCCGGCAACCTGTTGACCGTCACACTCGACGGCGACGTGCTGGCCGGAGACCATCCCTACAATAACGCCGGCCATGCCATTCACGCCTCCGTGTTGCAGGCGCGCGCAGATGTTAACTGCGTGCTGCACAGCCACACGCGCGCCGGCATGGCCGTCTCGTGCATGCAGGCCGGCCTGCTGCCGCTGACACAACAGGCTGGTGAAATTCATCACCTGGTCTGCTATCACGACTACGACATCGCCTCAGCCGAGGACAATCAGGCCGAATGCGAGCGGCTGGCCCGCGACATGGGCAAACAATGGCTGATGATCATGCGTAACCACGGCCTGCTGTCCGCAGGGCGAACGATCGCTGAAGCGTTTTATCACCTGTATACACTGGAGAACGCCTGCAAGGTTCAAGTCGATGCGATGGCCAGTGGCGCTGCGCTGCGCTACCCGAAATCCACCGCGATAGAACAACTCGCCCGCTATACAGGTCCACACGAGAGCGGACCCACCGATGCCGTCACCCGAAGCTGGCAGGCACTGATTCGCCAGTTGGATCTCAATCAACCGGACTACCGGGATTGAGTATCGCCGGTTCCCAATGGCCAGTAGTGTCACATCGCGACTGGCCGTAAAATTCATGAACGACCGCCTCGACGGGCTGGATCTGGCCCGTTTTTTCGCCTTTGTCGGCATGGTGATCGTGAACTTCAAGGTGGTGATGGTCGCGATCAATGCCGAGCCCGCCAGTGCCGGTTTTGCCGCCGTTATCAGCGGCGCTCTGGAGGGCCGCGCCGCGGCCACATTTGTGGTGCTGGCAGGCGTGGGTCTCGGGCTTGCCACTACTCGCTATTCAATCAAACAAGTACGCATGACAACCTTGCGGCGCGCGCTGTTTCTACTGGTGATTGGGCTTGCAAACTGCCTGATATTCGAGGCGGACATTCTGCACTTCTATGCCGTCTACTTTCTACTGGCAATACCACTATTGGGGCTGGCATCAATACAGCTTGTGCTGATTATTTTCGCACTGACGATTGCGTTCCCGCTAATGGTCATCGTGTTTAACTACGATGCCGGCTGGAACTGGAACAACTACAGTTATACCGACTTCTGGACGATCAACGGTTTTTTCCGCAACCTGTTTTTCAATGGCTGGCACCCGGTGGTGCCGTGGCTTGGGTATTTGCTATTCGGCATGGTGCTGTCCCGCCTGGCACTGGCGGAAAAGTCAGTGCAGCGGTGGTTGATGATAATCGGCGTGCTGGCAATGGTCGTTGCTGCAATGATTGAACACACGCTTGGACCCACCTTTGCCCAGGTTGATACCGAACTTGAGACTTTTCTGACTACCGACCCCGTACCGCCAATGCCACTTTATATCGTGTCGGGTATCGGTGCCAGCATGATTGTGATCGGTTTTTGCCTCTACAGCACGTCTGTTTTCAGGCGGACAGGTCTATTGCAGATAATCGCCCCGGCAGGCAGACAGGCTCTGTCACTCTACGTTGCACACATCGTACTGGGCATGGGCAAGCTGGAGTCGTTTGATCTGCTTGGCAATCAAACCGCTGCCACCGCGCTGCTGGCAGCGGTGCTGTTTTCTGCTATTGCTCTAATTTACTCGTGGAGCTGGTCGCGATTTTTCAAACGGGGCCCGCTGGAGTACCTGATGAGATCGACTGCCGGCTGACGAAAACCCTGTCAGGTAGTCGGTTGCCGCATTTGCGGGCGGCCTGTCACCGGCAATTGCGGACGATTGCCAAAGCTCGTCAGCACAATAAAAAATGCAATCAAGCCAATCGGGCCGAAAATCATGGTCAGCACCAGACAAGGTGCGGTCAGGTAGTAAGGAATGCGCTCAGCCTCGGCACGACGCAGTTGCCAACCGCCAATGAAAAGGTCAAACGCCAGATAGTGAATCCAGCCTGTCATCGCCAGTTGTGGTTGAGAAAAGAGACGGGCCAGATTTTCCGGACTATCAAAGCCACCCCCCGGAAAAGGCCACGCGACCATGAATGCGCCAACGTAACCAATCGAAAGCACCAACGGTATGACGGTATCGGCGAGCCGCCGAAACCATACCGGTCGATTGGCAGGTATTAGCAGCATCAGCCAGCCGACTCCAGCCAGCACATTGGCCGCAACGAAAATCTTGTAAGTCAAAGACAATACCACTCTCCCGGTTGGACTCGCGCCAGACCAAAACCGCTGGCGACTCGATCAGCCACAAGCGTCGAGGCGACGCCGGCTGATTCGGCCAGTCCGATAACGCAAAAATGCCGCGGCAAAATGCCGCGGCCTGGAACACATCGAATGTCGCTTGCAGCGATTACTGAATAACCGCGTCGATCACGTGAATAATCCCGTTCTCTGCCTTGATGTCAGTCTGTGTCACGCGAGCGTTATTGATAAACAGCGATCCATCAGAGATCGACAGCGACACCGCAGTTCCACTGGCTGTCTCTGCGCTGCTGCCGGTCAATGACAGTGCCGTGATTGAATCGATCGTCTCGCCGCTGATGACATGCGTCAGCAGGATATCGGTCAGCGTCGGCAGATCTGCAAGCAAAGCGTTGATGGTATCGGTGCCAAGCAGTGCAAACGCATCATCGGTGGGTGCGAAGACAGTGAAGATGCCGGCGTGATCGGCCAGTGTCGCATCGAGTCCGGTCGCTTGCAGTGCCGCCACCAGCGTGGTGAATCGGCCATCGGCAACCGCCAGATCGACCACCGAGCCGTGCGTCTCTTCGATCATCGGCGGGATCAGCACCGTGTCGATCACATGGATCACACCGTTACTGGCGTTGACGTCAGTGGCGATGACTTCAGACAGATTGACAAACAACTTGCCATTGTTGATCGACAGGGCGAACTCGTCGTCGTTAACAGCCGTGACCTTGGTACCGGCAATCGACAATGCCGTCGCAGCATCGATGGATGTACCGCCAATCACGTGATACAGCAGGATGTCGCGCAGTGTGTCGGTATCGGACAGCAGTGCATTGATGGTGTCCTGACCCAGTTTGTCGAACGCGGCATCATTCGGCGCGAATACGGTGTAGCGTTCGTTTTCATCAGCCAGCACAGCGTCAAGGCCAGTCGCCTGCAACGCAGCCGCCAGTGTGTTAAAGCTGCCTGCCGCCACGGCGGTGTCAACGATGTTGACCAGATGTGGAGCGCCGCCACCATTGTCACCGCCGCCACTGTCGCCACCACCGTTATCGCCGCCGCCGTCTGTGGGTGGAAGCAACACGGCATCGATTACATGGATAATCCCGTTACTGGCCTGTACGTCGGCGCCGGTGACTTCTGAATCATTAATGAATAACGCACCGTCCTGCACAGAAATCGCCAACTGGTCACCGTTGGTCGCCTCTACGGAGGATCCGGCTAGACCAATCGCCGCAGTGGAATCCACCGCATTACCAGAGAGAACGTGATACAGCAGGATATCGCGCAGCGTGTCCGGATCGTTGAGCAGATTGTTGATGGTCTCGCTACCCAGCAGATTGAACGCATCATCCGTTGGTGCGAAAACCGTAAAAGTCTGGCTGCCATCGGCGAGCACCGAGTCCAGGCCCGTTGCCTGCAAGGCGGCCACAAGCGTAGTGAAGCTGCCTGCACCCACTGCGGTATCGACAATATTCGCCGTACCATCTGCCGGTGGCAACAAAACGGTATCGATCACGTGAATGATGCCGTTGGTAGCGTTCACATCCGTGCTGGTCACTTCAGAATCGTTGATGAACAATGATCCGTCCTGCAGGCTCAGCGCGATCGAATCGCCATTCGCGGTTTCAACCGAAGAACCCGCCAAGCTGATTGCCGACTCTGCATTTACGCTGCCGGGCACTACGTGGTATAGCAAAATATCGCGAAGCGTATCGGGGTCGTCCAACAGGCTTTGGATCGTATCGCTTCCGAGCTTGTCAAAAGCAGCATCGGTCGGCGCGAAAACGGTATAGGTCTGGCTGTCGTCTGCAAGGGTTGAATCCAGTCCAGTAGCTTGAAGAGCGGTGACCAGTGTGCTGAACGATCCGGCTCCCACTGCCGTGTCAACGAGGTTTGCAGTGGCAGGCGTGCCTTGCTCACCACCACTGCCAGAGTCGGTCTCGGTACCCAGCTTGGCACTATCGCAGGCGACAAGCGCCAGCACGGACAGGCCGGCGGCCAGATGTTTTAGCGAGGTGTTCCAGAGTTTTGTCATGAATAACTACCTTTGGTTTCGATGGTGAGGATGTGGATGACCCCTTTCATCCACGGCCTGCAGTGTGCAGTTATGTGCATAAACAAAAAGTTCCAGCTATGTGAAGGTTCGGTGATCAGCTGAGAACCAGCTCTCAAACCTGCCAGCCTTAACGGCTGGAGGATCGGTCAATGAACCCAAGTGCATCAGTCTGGGATTTTGCTGTGAACACTGTGTGAACATGGCGGCGAGGAACGATGAACAAGCGCGAAGCATGGTGTGAAACCACGCGCTAATCGCCGGAAACACACTCTGCGTACACCAAAAAAGATCTAGCGACGCAAACGGCTCAATCGAATTTTTCCGGCGTTGAGAAAACACGCGTGGTCAAACAGCGTCAGATCGAGCGGATTGGGCAGACGCACATCGGCAGGGCCCGGCATCGATCGACCAGAGGATTCGAAACTGCGATCAATCTGCGAGATAAACAACATGATCACACCACGGTGCTCGGCGAACACCCTGAGGGTTTGAATCTGCTCCATCAACGTGGGGTGCTCACGCTTCTGGTCGAGCAACTGGAGATAGTCAACCACAATCAGTGTGGTCTGTGGCCCGTCTGCGTGGTGCTGGACTATATAGTCGGCACTGATTGCATCGGAACTGTCTATCTTCAGATCACCTGTCTGTGACTGATCGACACCTACGTGGGCCAATCGCTCAATCACGTCGACGCGATTCCATTCCAGGGTATAAAAAACTGCGCGATCACCGGCTTCAAGCGCCTGACCGATGATTGAAAGCGTCAGTTGCGTTTTACCCTGCCCCGGTCTCGCAGCGACCAGAATCATCTCCCGCGGTCGCCAAAGCGTATACAAATCTTCGCGTGCGACATCACCGCGCTCAGCGGCGGCAAGCAGGCTCCAGTTACGATAGCCCTGTTCGGCTGCGATCTGGTCCAGTGCGATGTGAAGCGGAATGCCGGCCCGTCTGGAAAGCGCTTTGGCGCGCTGCTTGAGCCGAAAAACAGGTGTGGATAGTGTCATCGAGTAACCTCCCGTTAAGGGCTATATCCACAGTCCCTCCTTTGTGTGACGCCCCGGGCTGTCAACGAATGATTAAACGACCCCGCATGTGGTTTGCTTTCCCGATGGAGGGAGGAGGCACGGGCTGGTGCCAACGGTTATTATGCACAAGCTCACCCGAGTGCTCAAATTACCGCAGCCGCTTTCTGTACCAGGCGCGCGCCGTGAGAATCGGGCAACGCGCGACATCAGACTCCAACAATGAATACCATGAACCCCAACGGCAAAACTCCCATCAAACCGCGCGCACGTGATCTCGGCCTGCCGTTTCCAGGCCAAACCGGTAGCTGCAACGCCATTACCGACGTCGCCGGTATACGGGTAGGCTATACCACCCTCACCGATCCGGCTGCGAATATCCGAACCGGTGTTACCGCGATTATTCCGCGAGAGGACACAGACCACCCGATGCCCGTATGGGCTGGCCAGTACAGCCTGAACGGCAATGGCGAGATGACCGGCACCCACTGGATCAACGATGCCGGCTACTTCGTCGGCCCGGTTTGCATTACCAATACGCATTCAGTCGGCATGGTGCACCATGCCGCCACGGGCTGGATGATCGAACGCTATGCAAACGAGTACCGCCACGAGCACCGCTGGGCGATGCCGGTGGTGGCCGAAACCTACGACGGCGTTTTAAACGACATCAACGGCCAACACATCACCGCAGAGCACGCCCGATACGCACTCGACAATGCCACCGGCGGTGCAGTGCAAGAGGGATCAGTGGGTGGTGGGAACGGTATGATCTGCTACGAATTCAAGGGCGGCACCGGCACCGCTTCACGAAAGGTAAAGCTGGGCGCCGATACTTACACCATCGGCGCACTGGTTCAGGCCAACCACGGTATACGACCCTGGCTCACCATAACGGGTGTACCGGTGGGCCAGCATCTGACCGATCACCGCCTGATGGACGAAGAGACCGGATCAATTATCGTCATCATCGCGACCGACGCGCCGTTGTCTGCCATCTCATTACGACAACTGGCCAAGCGCGCAGCAATCGGTATCGGGCGCTCCGGCACCCCGGGTGGCAACAGTTCCGGCGATATCTTTCTCGCCTTCTCAACCGCAAACCCGATGCCACTGCCAGAAAAAAATGAAGCACTGATTCACTATCAGCTATTGAACAATTCCATACTCGACCCACTGTATCTCGCGGCTGTTGAATCTATCGATGAATCAATTGTCAACGCACTGGTGGCGGGTGTAGACGTACCCACTTTCAAACCGAAGGGTAAACTGTGCACTGCCCTTGATACGAATGCGTTAACACAATTGATGAAGCGCTACAGGCCAGACGCCCAGTAAAAACTCATCGTTATCTTCATCGTCTCAAACCGAATTTTCTCATTGACTGCAGGCACGAGCAATATTGTTCGCAGTCTCGGCAGTATCACAATGAACAGCCAGTCACATGCACTGCGTGCGCCCCAACATGCATCAGACCGTGATGCCACACAGACAAATTGCCCACGGGCAATCACCTGATAATTCGCCACTACACCAGATCTACCGAGGCTGTGCGTATCTGAATGCCCATTCGCAGAGTACCGCGCTGGCAAAACATCAACGCACTGGATATGATGCACAGCATAGACAAATCGGCCCCGGCCAACGCTCAATGCAGAGCTTAAATTCGCTCACCGCATCAAGGCAGATACCTGGCCATCCACCCTACACAACCCACGGGAGATCACAATGAGCCAATCCCCGATCGCACTGGTCACCGGCGGCGCCCAGGGTATCGGTCGCGCCTGCGCGGAGGCGCTGGCAGAAGATGGTGCGCAGATCGTGCTGGCCGATATCAACGCCGACGGCGTCGCCGCTGCGGCTGCAGAACTGGGCAACAACACCACTGCGATCACCTGTGATCTGGGCAACCCGGAGCAGATTCACGCCATGTTCGACCAGATCGAACGCGACACCGGCACGGTATCTATTCTGGTTAACAACGCCGGCATCGCCCTGCCGGGTGATTTTCTCGATACCTCACTCGAACAATTCAAGTCGGTGATCGACGTGAATCTGATCGGTACTTTCTGCGCCCTGCAACGCGCTGCCAAAAAAATGGTGGCCGATTCTGTTCACGGCAGCATTGTGAATATGTCCTCGATCAACGCCCAGGTTGCGATTCCATCGATCGCGGCTTACTGTGCATCAAAGGGCGGTGTCATGCAGTTGACTAAAGCCAGCGCGCTGGCACTGGCGCCCCACAATATTCGCGTCAACGCGGTCGGCCCGGGTTCGATCGACACCGCCATGATGGCTGGTGTCAATGCCAATCCCGATGCCATGAAAGTGGTGATGTCGCGAACCCCCATGCAACGCATTGGCGAACCGCGTGAAATCGCCGATGTCGTGGCGTTTCTTGCCAGCAGCAAAGCCAGCTACGTCACTGGCGAGACGATCTACGTAGACGGTGGGCGTCTCGGGATGAACTACACCTGCTGAGCCGCGCTGCACTGTGACCCGCTTGATAAGGTGACTGTCTTTTCATCGCTACAGTCGTCAGTGCAAGGCAGAAAAGCACAGGCACCCAGGTCATACACGGACTTTTCTAACGCAGCAACGGCGGCTGTATCGAAGATAAAGTGTTACCTTATTTGTCCAGCGGACCACTGGCAGTCGCCATAGACACCACCGAGCGTCCCGACACTTCACATTCCAACGAGAACACACTGTTATGCTGAAAGTAGGCATTCTTTCCAGTGCAACCATTGCCAGAGAACACCTGATACCGGCAGCGCTGGCAGCCGACGGCGTCTGCGTGCAGGGTATCGCCAGTCGATCTATCGAGACCAGCCAGTCCCTGGCGTCGCACTTTCAGATCCCCCATGCGTATTCAAGCTACGATGAACTGCTGGCAGA
>CAZYDV010000051.1:0-23568 GCA_964646405.1 uncultured Granulosicoccaceae bacterium
CAATCCTGATTAGCGTACTTTCCTTTGTTTTCAATGCAAAAACTGTAGCTTTGATTATTCGACTCATTTGTGGAGTTTGAACGTTACAGTACACTAGATCCCCGATCGGAGATCGGGCCCCGCCATGGACTATTGACGGGAGGGCAACTACGTCGCACGTTGCAGTACAGGCTTTAGCCGCCACGTTATATTAAAAAACCCGCTAAAGTCTGTACTCCAACGCCAACCCCTACCCGTCAGCCTGGATAAGTCGAGCTAAACGCATCCAGTGCCATCAGCCGTTCTGCCAACGCAGCAATCCGCGGCGCGGCAATTGACTGCTGCAGTTCAGGCGTGCCCAGGCCCATAAACTGCCAGCCTATCGCAACTGTGATATCAACCTGGCTCATTTTGTCACCGATGAACCAGTCTCCCTGCAGCTGGCTTTCCAGCCAGTCATAGCCGCCGACGGCCTGCTCCGCACAGCGGTCCGTCCACGCGGCGTGGCGTTTTTCTTCCGGCCTGAAACGGATCTCGTAGGCGCAGCTAATCGCTTTGTCGATCGAGCCGGTCGCGACGCCGAGCATACTCATCGCGCGGGTTCTGGCATCACCTGATGCGGGAATCAATGCACGCTCGGCACCCACCTCGCGATCGAGGTAGTCGAGAATGGCAGAACTTTCTACCACCACCATGTCATCGCTGACGACCAGTGCCGGCACCCGTCCGATCGGGTTAATCTGACGCAGGTGTGGCGCATCGTCTCCGGTATGCTGCAGCGGTTGATGCTCGAACGGCAGGTTATAGGTGTTGAGTGTGGTCGCCACTCGGCGCGCGTAGGGTGACAGGTATCGGCCAATCAGTATCACGACAATCCTCCAGACTCTTGAACGGCACCAGTTGAATAGCCGGTGCCTGATTCGATCAATTCTGCGCCTTTCAGCAATACAAGCCAAGTGCGCGTTGCACCGACGGGACGTAGGAGCCACCAAACTTGATCGCGTGTACCACCAGCGGCGCGAGTTGATGGAGCGCTATGCGCTCACGCCAGCCCTCAGCCAGCGGCGACACTTCCCCGTAGGCATCAAAACAGACTTCATCGAATCCGCCAAATAGTCGCATCATCGCAAGATCAAACTCCGCGTGACCGCCATGCATGGCCGGATCGATCAGCCAGCTATCGCCGCGGTCATCCCATACGCGGTTGCCGGCCCACAGATCACCGTGCAGACGCGCCGCCGTGGCTGGCGCATCGACATACTCATGCAAACGAGCAGCAACTGACTCCAGTTGTTTAACACTCTTTGCCGGCAAGGCACCGCGATCCGCCGCAATGGCGGCTAGCGGTAACAGCCGCCGCTGCGCATAAAACTCACACCAGTCGTGACACGGGTCATTAGGCAGGGCGAGGCTGCCAGTAGTACGGGCATCTTCACGTCCGAACGACGGCAATCCAGTAGCGTGCAATTGCGCCAGTTGCCTGCCAAAGGATGATTCGTCCGGCGCAGTTGCCGACGACATTTCAATCCACTGCATGGCGAGATACGGCGGATCATCAGAGACGGACAGCACTTGCGGCACATGGGCGGCAGCCGCATCACGCAATATCGCAAGACCCGCCGTTTCGGTGGTGAAAAAACCGGGTGGCGGATTGGCGTGGGTCTTGATGAAGAGGCGCAAGATCTCCCCATCAGCCCGTTGCAACGTCGCCTGATAGGCGGTGGCAAAATCACCGCCACCTAAGGGGCGTAGATCGGTGAATAAGCCATCGAGTGCGCGCTCGGCGAATTGCCGCCAGCTCTTATCTGTCATGAAGTGCGCACCTCTGTAATCGCCAGGCTCATTGCCATCAACAGTGCGCTGCCTGCCCGGCGTTGCGGATAAATCAAACGAGAAGTGAACAGACAGGGATCACTGTCGATTGCCTGCTGCCGCAAGTTACCCGAGGCAATATCATCATCAACCACACATCGCGGCAACACGCCAATACCCATTTTCGCCAGCACACAGCGACGAATCACTTCAACATTGCTAAAACTTTGCCGCGGTTGCAATGTCAGCCCACAGTTTTGGAATCGCGTGGCAATTTCACGGCGATAACTACAGGCAGGCTCGGTGGTGATCAGCGGTTGCAACGATAACTGCGCCAGACTCAATGACTCGCCCTGCCATCGATCAGGGTGACAGACGTATATCACTTCTTCGGTATACATCGGCTGGCTGCACCAGTGACCATCGGCCTCATCGATCGATACCTCGATCGCCGCATCCAGTTCCCCGGCCTGCAACGCGGTGCGATAGTCGAATGGCTCGTGCATCAGCACCAGTTCGATTTTCGGTGTGTGCTGTTGTAGATGGCGAATGATCGCCGGCAGCCGGTAGATGCACATTGAGCTTGGCGCATACAAATTTAACGCGCCGGCAGGCTCGCCCGCGACCTCGCCGGCGCTGCGCTGAATATCATCGGCCAGACGGGCGAACTCAATGAACTGCGGCATCAGACGCTTCCCGGCATCGGTCAGCACGAGTCCGCGAGCGGTGGAGCGAAACAATTCCACCTCCAGTTCGAATGCCAATTCGCTTAGCTGTGCCGAAATACTGCTGGGCGCCAGATGCAATTGTGTGGAGGCCTGACGGATGCTGCCAAGCTCAACGACTTTGAGCAGACTTCTGACCTGACGCGGTGTCATCGTTTAGTGAACCGTGGGTGAACTGTCGCCGTGCGGATTGATCAGGGTAAGCGAACCGCCAGGTCTGTCACCATTGGCGATCATTGCTCGCCAGTGCGCCACACTGGCAGCTGTACCCCCTTTCGGGGCACCGTCGATATCGCGAGCCGGATCGAGCACGGCGACTAATCGATCTGCCTGTTCAAGCATGTAGTCAGAGGCGCGTTGATATCGATCGGCGTGCCGTTCATCGGCGGCACTCGAGTGCAGTGGCACGATTGTCGACAGTTGCGCACGATTGATGAGGTGCTGACGCTCGACGCTGATATCGTGCTTGAAAAATCTCCAGGTCGCAGCGCGCACGATCGCCTTGATATCGGCATCAGCGGGGTTCTGCCCCCTTTTCTGCCGGCTTGCGGTTTCCATCGCGATTGCCTTGTCGATATCATAATTACTCACACTGTGTGGCGAATCGAGCCAGTCAACACCGTTTTGCCAACTGTCGCGAAAGTCGTCATCGACCTTGTCCCATGGTAGTGCAATCGGCATGATCAGCCTGTATCCCGCCAGTGGATAGGCTGCATTTGCAGTGCCGTTTTTCCATATTGCTGACTGAATCTGATCCAGCGCCCCACGCATCAGGGCGCAATCGCTGCCAGGCGCCAGCGGCGTTAGAAAATCAAGCCATAACCAGTCACTATTTTGCGTGGTGCACCATGTGGCGATCGTTTGCTGGATTTGCCGCCGACAGTGATCCGATTGTTCCGGCGTGATGGCGATGTGCCCTATCAACGCGATACGAATGGCCCGCGCAGCCGTGGGTGCGAGCTGTTCATCGGCATTGCTTGTCGTTTTTAAAATATGCTCAACCACATTGACCTGTCGCGCGTCCTTGGCTTTTTCACTGGCTTCAAGCACAGACCAGGGTTTGACAGAAGGGTGAAACAAACGCGTGTCATCACGCGGACCGTTGCGATAACCCGCGACCAGTTTTTCACACATCCAGCTTCGATGTTCAAGCTCGGCGAGCATCCGAGTCGCGCCAGCAAGCGTTGTATTTGGACCAAGCGTCGGGGCGAGGCCGCGCCAACGGAAACCGGCGCTGTACAGTTTGGGTAGTACATGATCGGCCGCCCGAAAGTTACTTCGCTGCAGGTGATAATCCAGTGTATTCCAGGGCTGATTGGCTGGCATCTGACGGCCATCGCCGGCGACAATACCATACTGCTCGCGGTAATCTTCGTGGATACCGGCAGCCAGTGAGTCCATGTAGTCGAGCAGTTGCAGATCACAGTACTGCATGGGTGAACCAAACGGGATGATCTGCGTGGCGGGATCGGGCTGCTGTCGACTCAGTGACAGCAACGCCTCGGTGCCCTCGCGCTTTTCCATCTCAGCCAGTACGGGTACCGGCCAGCACTGATTGCGCTGCGCCAAGAGGTGACACTGACTGGCACACTGAATACTGGTTTGGTGATGATCAGCGCAGCAGATCACCGCGGTGACCGGTGGCGCCGACAACTTCGCCATTAGTGCGGCATCGAGCAGTTCGCAGGTGTTGCGATCTCGCTCGACGATCTCTACCCGTCCCGCAAGATCGTCGGCCTCAAAATCCGGGTAGTCCACCACCACCGCATGCGGATCGAGCACCGCGTTGCGACGCAAAAAGGCCTGCACTCTTTGCGCTTCGCGGCAGACAACCGTAAAGCGTGGGGGCTGCTGTCCAGCGCAGGGCCAGATTCTCGCATACTGCAAGATCAGCTCGCCCGCCAGACGGCTAAAACCCAGGAACACCAGATGCACACGCACGTCTGCCGCGGCGGCAGTGCTACGCTCGGCTGCCCACTGATACACCGGGTGGTGGTAGTAGAACACCCGCGCCATACGCTGATCCGGATCGTAAATACTAATGTGACACTGCGGGGTGGATTTGAGCAATCCGGCAAACAGTGCGCCGCTGCTGGCGCCATCGGTGAGCGCGGCACCCAGTGAGACCTGAACCTTGAGTGGCACAGACGATTGGCGATGGCGGTTCGCGTAATCTCGCACCCCGGCGGCGATGCGCAGGTTTTCATCCTGATCGCCCGTGCAGATCATCACGCGCTCTGCATGTTGCACCCTGCACGCCCGCAGATAGCCAATGTGATCGGCATTGCCTCGCATCAGGTGCGCACCATAACGCCGGCAAAACTCGGCGGCGGCATCATCGGCTGCAATTTCAATCGCGATGGTAGCGGTGTCTGCCCCTGTCTGTTCACGCTGTACGACAAACGCGCGCCCCTGCCAACCCAGGCCACAGATAACCGTATGGTTGCGCGCAAACCAGCCATACCAACGCCCACGCGCCGCCTCTGCCACCACACCCAGCACCAGCGCTATGATCGCGGCAACCCAGACGGTCTTGGCACTGATCGACGCCCACTTAAGTGCCACCTCGCTTTTGCAAGCCGTTGGCAAGTCGCCGCCCGTCACGACGTAATGCACCGTGTCGGTGAACCCGCTGCAACCAGCAAACCAGGCAAGCCCGATCGTAACCATTGCCGCTACCAGCGCAAATACGGCGGCCGCGCCAACGCGATAACGTTTTTTAGGTAGTCGAGGGAAGAGAGCTGCACGCGGGATTCCGTGACGCGGCTTCATGCAAATTCTCCGTGGTGAATACCATTCACGGCTATTAAAACGGTGACGCTGCGACCCATCGCGGGACCCGCAGGACAGACCCGTCAACGCGGGCTGGCGGGGCGCCCTATTGTACCCGACGGCAGGGCTGGAAAAGACACCACCGACGGTACCTGTTTAGCGGCCGCTTCGGCATTCTGGCATCGGACGAGCTGTTACACTGAAAGAGAAACGAGGACACGCGGCAGTTACTCTGCCATCTGACATACCCAAGGACCCAGCATGCCAGACATGACCCTGCAAATTGCGCTCGCTTATCTGCTGACCGGTGCGGTGCTCGGCCCGATCTTCGGCTCGGCACTCAAGGGTGGCGGGTTTGGGGTATTTGGCAATATCTGCATGGGCATACTCGGCGCCTGTGTCGGCGGCTGGGTGGCGACCGCAGGCAACATTGTGACTGGCAATGATTTACTCAATAATCTGCTGGCCGCCGCAGCCGGTGTGATGATCTTCAGCATGCTGATGGGCATTATCAAACGCAGTTAGTTTTTGTTTCATCACAACCCTCTCACCCTGCGCCGGCCGGACTGCACAGTCCCTGACTCAGTCTGCGCCATTGCCGCACGGCTACAACGCATTTCACTGCCGACACCATTGCGATTCCCCGGACCCTGCCATCGCTGCAGAGCTAGTTGATGCTACAAGTCGGGGAGCTGCAGCCCAACTCGACCTTTTGGACATATCACACCACACCCGTTAGAAATAGGTGATATTTTCGTGATAAAAATGTGCATTTATTGTGCAGTTTTCGCGGATAATGTCACTCTCCTGCAACTCAGATGCAGGTACAAATTGTCGTCATTCGACACCTCCGGAGAACCCTATGCCACTGCTACGCGGCGCACCTGAACTGCCCCAAGCTCAACTCATCGAGTCAACACAGAGTTCAACCAGCAATACGCCGCCGCAGCCAGATCAGGCACCGACTTCGCTGTTTTATCAGTTCGGATTTGGGCCCAGTGTCGAACTGCCACACACCTCAATTGTCAGCGCATTTGAGGCACGTGCGAAAGAGCGCCCCGACGAAATCGCGATTGAGGATCACGATGGACGACAAATCAGTTACACAGAATTGAATTGTAAAGCCAGTGCGCTGGCGCACGAACTGCAGAGACGCGGCGTGGGTATCAGAGACAATGTCGCGCTGTACCTGACCCGCTCGATCGAAATGGTGATAGGCCAGCTTGCCACGCTAAAGTGCGGTGCTGCTTATATCCCCCAATCGGTTGGTATCGCGACGTGGCCACAGATGCAACACATCCTGCAGGCAAGCCGTGCAAAACTCACTCTCACTAACAGCAACTGTCGTCATGCAATTCCAGCGACCGACGCTAATTGCCTGGAAATTGACCGGTGGCTTGCCACCCGGGCTGGCAACAAATCATCACAGCAGGTACCGCTGCAGTCCCAAGTCAAAATAGATCCAGATTCATGCTGTTTTCTGTTGTTTACCTCCGGCACCACGGGCAAACCAAACGGTGTGATGGTAACGCACCGAAATATCTGCAACATCCTGCTGACCGAACCGGGCAGACTCGGTATGGCACCTGGTGTGAAAGTCGCACAACTGTTAAACATCGCATTCGATATGGCGGCATGGGAAACCCTCGGCGCAATGATGAACGGCGCCACGCTGTTGATTCGTGGCAAGGACTTCAACCATACCGCCAGCCGTGCCAATGTCATCATCGCCACGCCTTCCATTCTTTGCACAATAGACATTGACCGTTGTACTGAAGTCAAAACCGTCGCGGTCGCCGGCGAACCCTGCGCACGGTCGCTGGCCGATCAATGGGCCACCCGTTGTGATTTCTATAACTGCTGCGGCCCCACTGAAACCACGATCGTCAATACCATGCAGTTGCACTGCACGGATGCGAAACGGCTGACGATTGGCAAACCCACAGCCAACAATACAGTCTACGTTCTCGACGCTAACCGCAAGCCCTGCGGCATAGGGCAGACGGGCGAGATGTGGGCCGGCGGGAGTTGTGTGACTGCCGGCTATCTTGGCAATCCGGCACTGACTGCTGAACGCTATGCACCCGATCCCTATCTCGGCGGCCCCAACATGATGTTCAATACACGTGATCTCGGACGATGGACCGACAACGGGGAACTCGAACACCTTGGTCGAACCGATGATCAGGTCAAGGTTCGCGGCTTCAGAGTGGAACTGGACAGCGTATCAGCGGCACTTGAGAGCATTCCGGCCTGCACCCGTGCCGCCACGCTCAAACTCAACGATCGCGCACTGGTGTCATTCGTGGCGCCACTCAGTATTAATGCCGAAGAAGCCGCCGCGCACGTGGCCAGTCAATTGCCCTACTACTGCGTGCCGGTAAAAGTTTTTGTGCTGTCGCAATTGCCATTGACGAGTCGCGGCAAAATTGACAAACGCCAGTTGCTGCAATGGGCAACCGACGACACGACTGTGCCTGAAGACGCCGATGGAGCACTGGCATGAGTACGCCGGAATCGCCGCTTGCCGCCGCACAATTTGATGTAATCGCCGGCGGCGAGCACCCGATGCAACAACCCGGAGAGTCTGTTCGCAGACCGGACGATCCGATAAGAACGATCGACACCAGCAGTTATGACAGCGTTTCGCTACCAGCACAGAAAGTGTTGTGGCGTGCCATATGGGGCCACCATCGCCTGTACCAGTATTGGCGACTGATGGTATTGGTTTTCGCAATCAATGCAGCGTTTTTCTTCTGGGCGAACACGGCTCAACTGGCACCGCTTTCCAGCGCCGGCATATTGCGAACCAGCCTGAATCTTTCGATTGCAAACTTTGCCCTTGGCATCCTGATCAGACAACAGCTAGTCATCAACGTTCTGTTTGCGATCGCCACCAGTGTGCCCGTCAGTTGGCCACTGGCGATCCGTCGCCAGATGGGTAAGGTCTATCATTTCGGTGGCCTGCACATTGGCGGCACAGTGGCGGGTACGCTTTGGTTTATCGCCTACCTGGCGTTGGCAATCGGCCAGTATCGCAATGGGCAGGCCCAGATCTCCATCGCGACGCTGCTGATCGCTTACTCCATAATATTACTGCTGCTGATAATGCTGGCGTTCGCCTATCCTAAGTGGCGGCAAAAGTATCACGATAGATTTGAAATCAGTCACCGCTTCGGCGGCTGGATGGTACTGATGTTGATCTGGGCCCATTTCTTCTTAATTACACATGACCTGCGCGGCGCCATTCCCTACCCCGAGGCGATGCTAAAGTCATTCGGGTTCTGGGCGCTGGTGGCGATCACCATGAGTATCATTTTTCCCTGGAGCCGACTACAGTATGTCCCGATCAGAATCGAGCGCCCGTCCAATCACGTCGCACTGGTCGACTTCGACTACGGCGTAACACCGTTTGCCGGCTCTTCCACCGCGCTGAGCCGCAGCCCGTTGACCGAGTGGCATTCATTTGCCAATGTGCCAATCCCCGGAAGATCGGGGTTTCGCCTGACCATCTCCCGCGCCGGCGACTGGACCGGCGCCTTGATCGACGACATGCCCTCACACATCTGGGTTAAAGGCATTCCAACCGGCGGTGTTGGTAACGTCGATAAACTATTCAAACGCGTAGTGTGGATCGCGACTGGCAGCGGTATTGGCCCCACTTTGCCCCATTTACTTGCGCAAACCGCGCCGGCACATCTGATCTGGTCGACACGCGATGCACGCGCCACCTATGGCGAAGCGCTAGTGGATGAAATTCTCGCTGTAGAACCCAATGCGATGATCTGGGATACCAACACGCGCGGCCGACCGGACCTGGTGCAACTAGCCTATGCTGGTGTGCAGGCATTCGATGCTGAAGCCGTGATCGTGATATCCAACGAAAAGCTCACCCGGGAAGTGGTGTACGGCATGGAGAGTCGTGGTATTCCGGCCTACGGTGCGATATGGGATTCATAAGACGGTGACCACTGAGCAGAAGAAAACAATCGAAGTCGAGTATTTCAACCGCGTCGTCCGTGTCACACTGAAGCGGCCCGATGTGCTGAACGCGTTGAATACCGAACTGCGGCGCGAACTCATTGACAGCCTGCGCGAGATTGATCAAAGCGCTGACGTCGGCTGCATCATCCTGACCGGTGAGGGTCGCGCGTTTGCCGCAGGCGCCGATATTGCCGAACTTGCAAATAAATCGCATCTGGATGCTTGCCGCGAAGACCTGCTGGCCGACTGGCAGGGTTTCACCCAGTTGCGCACGCCAACTATCGCCGCCGTGAACGGTTACGCATTGGGTGGCGGCTGCGAACTTGCCATGATGTGCGACATTATCATTGCCTCTGAACAAGCCAAGTTCGGCCAGCCAGAGATCAAGTTGGGATTGATTCCCGGTATGGGCGGCACCCAGCGGTTGACCAGCCTGATCGGTAAAGCCAGGGCCATGGATATGATTCTGACCGGGCGTATGATGGACGCTACTGAAGCACTGCAGGCTGGACTGGTCGCGCGACTTTTTCCAGCCGACACCCTGCTCGACGAAGCGATGTCCATAGCGGTTACGATCGCTGGCTACAGTAAACACACGGCAATCGCGGCTCGCGAGGCAGTCGATCATTCGTTGGAATGTAGTCTCGCAGCGGGCCTGTTATACGAGCGACGCAACTATCACTCGCTATGGGCCACAGACGATGCCAAAGAAGGTATGCAGGCGTTTCTACAGAAACGCGAGCCAGTATTCAGACACTGAACATTACTCACCCGGACCGGACCGCCGAATGATCAGATTGAGGTTCTCATCCTCACCCGGCTCCTGAAAATATAGGGTCACCGCATCAAACATCTCGGGAGTATCCGTTCGAAGACGTGCCGAATTCTCTCTGGCTCTTTTTTTAAGTTGACGCTTGCACTGCGCATCGGTACGTTGCAGATAATGTAATTCATGAGCAACATTGGCCTGAGCTGCAAGTCCAATCAGCCATTTTCTCTGCTCGATTGTATTGGCTGGGAAGTCGAGAACCAAGGATGTGCCCGTGCGCAGCAGTTCGATCAATACCGGCTGCAGGGTTTGCTTGAGCCGGTTGGAGAACGCGGCGTAACCGGCAAGATCTTTTATCTCACCCGGATACAGGCTTTCCAGCAACGTATCTTCGCTGAACACCACCAGCCCGTGCTGTTCAGACAGTTCTTTCGCAAGCGTTGATTTACCGGCAGCCATTTTGCCGCAAAGTAGATAGAGCATCGTTTGGTTTACAGTTTTTGTAGGGACCATAAGCCGACAGGCGCATGTGCCATTTGCATTATTGTTAAATGGTAGGTGCGCTTTGGCTTACCTCCCCTACGATTGTCCAATATAGTGACGCACGATCCACTCTGCCACCAACGCAGGTTTTTCTTCGTTGTCAATTTCCACAGTGACATTGAACGTAATGGTGCGTTCGGCGGGCTTGGATAGATCAAGGTTGGCAAGCGTAAACCGACCGCGGACTTTTGATCCGATTGGCACGGGTGAGACGAAGCGCAATCGGTTCAATCCATAGTTCACGCCCATGCGCACATCGTCGGCCTTGGGTACGGCATCCAGTGCCATGGCTGACAACAGCGACAACGAGAAAAAGCCGTGCGCGATGGTGCCACCGAACGGACTTTCGGCGGCGGCCCGCTCGGGGTCTATATGAATAAACTGCGGATCGTGGGTGATATCGGCAAAGGTGTTGATATCGCCCTGGGTGACCGGGAACCAGCGCGATACGCCGACTTCATTACCCACTTGTGCCTGTAGCGCTTCGCTGTTCGCGTTCACCGATAATTTCCTCGTCGTGTTAGTTGAATCGAATCAGCATGCCACTGCGTTTGCTTGCTGACAAGCATTGAGAATACTAGAAAAATTCGATCAATCGCTTGACAGTTTGCTCGGGTTGTTCTTCCGGAAGAAAGTGACCACAGTCGAGCGGCTCACCCTGCACATCGGTGGCCCAGTCGCGCCAGATGTCGAGCATGCTGCCGCGTTTGGCGGCTCGCCCCTGCTGCCCCCACAGCGCAAGCATCGGGCAACTGATGCGATGGTTGTTGTCGCGATCGGTGGCATCGTGCTGGCAATCCAGCGTGGCGCCGGCGCGGTAGTCTTCGCAGCTGGCTTGAATCACCGCGGGTTTGGAGAAACAGCGTCGGTATTCGTCCATTGCTTCGGGCGTAATCGCGCCATCGGTACGACACCAGCTATCCAGCGTGTGTTTTAGAAAGTAACCGGGGTCTGCGCCGATCAGGGTTTCGGGAAAGGGTTGCGGCTGGGCGAGGAAAAACCAGTGATAGGTCGACAGCGCACCGTCGTGGCCCATGCGCTCGAATTGTTCGAGTGTGGGGATGATGTCCAGGGTGGCGAGGCGCTCGATACAATCGTGATCGAGTGCCATGCGATAGGCGACGCGCGCACCGCGATCGTGGCCGCAGACTGAAAAGCGTGCATGCCCAAGCTGCTGCATCAGCTCCACCTGGTCGGCTGCCATCAGCCGCTTGCTGTATTGGCTGCCCGGCTCGCTACCTGGTTGGCTATCCGGGCCGGTACTATCGCCATAGCCTCGCAGATCGGGTACCACCACGCGATAGTGCTCGGCCAGCGTCGGCGCAATCTTGTGCCACATCACATGCGTTTGCGGGTAGCCGTGCAGCAACAGCAAAGCCGGGCCAGAACCCGCGCTCAGCACATTGATCGTTGCAGATCCCAGCGCGATATTTTGTTGGTCGAAGCCTTCGAACATGGAAAATTCCGGTTTTATTGTGTTGGCGAGATTTAAAGTGCGCGCGTCATGAATACGCTGTACGGGTCGAGCACATAATCGCCAAACGGCTCGCACTCGGCAAATCCGTTCTTCTGATACAGCCGCCGCGCCGGGGCGAAGACATTGGCGCTGCCAGTCTCCAGGCTCACCCTGCGATAACCCCGTCGCTGCGCCTCGGCGATGATGCCATCGAGAATAGCCTGCGCCACGCCGCGACCCCGTTGCCGTTCGGCCGTGCGCATGGATTTGATCTCGCCGTGATTGCCCGCCAACGCCTTCAAAGCGCCACAGCCGAGCAGCGCTTCCTGTTCCCAAGCCGCCCAGAACGTCACATCCGCTGAAGTCAGCGCCGCCGGATCCAGGGCGTGTACGCTCTCGGGCGGGGAATGCAACCCCATGTCCGCCAGGTGTTGCCCGAGCAGGGTGAGAATTTCGGGTTTCAGAGGGTCGTCG
Source organism: uncultured Granulosicoccaceae bacterium (assembly GCA_964646405.1). Classification (GTDB taxonomy): domain Bacteria; phylum Pseudomonadota; class Gammaproteobacteria; order Granulosicoccales; family Granulosicoccaceae; genus CAKZSB01. Next base: position 12,515 of record CAZYDV010000051.1, read on the forward strand.
ATGCTGACATGCATGGGTATCGGGCCGGTGTCAGGCAGTGGCGTCATGGGCTTCGGTGACTGACAAGCCCTTGGATCGTAACTACTTACTGAAAGCAAACTGTGACACATCCACCCCCTCTAGTCGACTTGTCAAGTCAATTTTGCTGGCCTTTCGCCGTTCAGTTACTGCGAGAGCAACTATAGTTACTGATGTCACAAGGTATACGTCATTTGCGGAAGCTGACGCCGCTGAAATCGCACAAAGGGAAAGGTGAATAGGATTGAGTGGTAGTTCCACAATGAAACTGACAACATCGCCGATCGCCAATTCAAGGCAGACTCGGCGGGAATAGCGGAGCAGCACGTGCACGACCCGACCATAGATTCGCAACCGGGGAATGAGCGAAGCTTCGCGCAGAGTAACATTCTGGACGAGGCCTTTCTTGCCTGCACCGAAGGTCATAGCCTGTTCGACAGCAGGGGCAATCTGTTGTCGTGGTCGGACAGTCTGGCTGAACTATATCCACCACTGGCAGATCAACTGCGCGCCGGTATGCACTACAGTGACTACCTGCGCAGCATGGTCACGCTGCCTGCGATACGCAATATTGGCCAGGTCGATGACCTCGACCACTGGGTCGATTGCCAAATGCAAAAAGTTGGCACCTGTGAAACCGAGTTCGTTCACCATTTGCTCGATGGTCGCTCGATTCTGGTTCGCCACAAGCCGCTGTCGAACGGCTACTGGTTTTTCGCCGCGTTTGATATCACGGAACTGCAACGCGCGAAACTGGCCGTCGCTGACAGTGAGCAGAAGTTTCGCGACTTCGCGCGACTATCGTCAGACTGGTTCTGGGAACTGGATGAAAACCTCTGCTACCGCTACCACTCAAGCCACAACCAGCCCTTGAGCGGCATCGATGTCGACAAAGTCGTGGGCACTTCACGCATCATTGATGTGCGAAGCGCCGTCACCGATAACGGGCAGTTGCACGAACACAATCAGGGGCTTCGCGAGCATCGCTACATCGATGTGGTGCTTACCTGGAGCAAACGCGACGGCGGATCGCCCGTCCATTCCCACATCGTCGCGCGCCCGCTGTTTGACGACGATGGCAGTTTCACCGGCTACCTCGGCTGCGGGCGCGATGTCTCAACGCAGTACAACCTGAAGCAGCAACTGGAGTATCACGCAAGCCACGACTATCTCACCGGTCTTTTAAACAGGCGCGCATTCGGCGAGTATTTGAAAGTGCAGTTGCAGCCGTGCCAGCCGTTCAAGGCCGATGCGAAACAAACCCTGATTTGTCTGGACCTGGATCAGTTTAAGCTTGTGAATGATAGCGCCGGACACCAGGCTGGTGATCAGCTACTGCGCGAAGTCACGGCGATTCTGCGCAGAGAATTTGGCACTCATGCGATTATTGCACGGCTCGGCGGCGATGAATTCTCCATCGTCGTGGCGCAGGATGCAGAGCAGTCAATGTCGCTTTGCAACAACGCCATCGCCGCTATTGGTCGCTATGCGTTTATATGGCAAGGCCGAAGATTCTCAATAGGGGCCAGTGCCGGGCTCGTCACTATCGAGGCCGAAACTACGACTCCGCACGAGTTACTATCACGTGCGGACATCGCCTGCTATTCGGCCAAGGCCGCGGGTCGCAACCAGTGCCAACAGTACTCCAGTCACAGTTCTTCTCAGCGCCGGCAGAACGAAGAGCTCAATCGTTTGAAAACACTGGTCTACGCGATGGACAACGACGGCGTGGCACTGTACCTGCAACCGATCGTGCATTCGATGCCTTCAGCGTCCGCCAACCAACCCTTGAAGTTCGAGGTGCTGATCAGACTCCACGATGAAGACGGCAACCTGGTATCGCCAGCCGAAGTCATCCCGATTGCCGAAAAATACGATCGCATGCAGCAACTCGATCTTCGCGTGATAGAGCAATCGATTGCGGCGTGGGAGCGGCTGACCGCCACCGGTCATCGCGTGGCGTTGTCGGTCAATCTTTCCGGCACCACGCTGAGCAACGAAACCTGTCTTAAGCAGATTGCCCGACTGATTGAGCAGCGCCAATTGCCGGCTGGTTCAATCTGCTTTGAGGTGACCGAGACCGCGGCAATCGAAAGCATCGAGCGCGTGACGCGCTTTATTATCGATCTCAGGCAACTGGGTTGCGAGTTTTCACTCGATGATTTTGGCTGCGGCCTGTCGTCGTTCGGGTATTTGAAATCGCTGCCGGTCGATTATCTGAAAATCGACGGCTCCTTCGTGCGCAACATTCTGGAGGACAAGGCCAGCCGCGCCATCGTCACGTCATTCAATACCCTGAGCCATGAGATGGGTATGAAGACCGTGGCCGAGTACGTAGAGAACGATGCCATCGCCGAATTGCTCGGCGAACTGGAAATTGACTTTCTGCAAGGCTACGGCGTGGGCGTGCCACGTGATCTGGAAACCTGGATCACCGAACTCACCGCGCCGCTGGCGCTGACTGGGAGTTAGTGTACTGTAACGTGCAAACTATAAGAATGAGTCGATTGATCAAAGTACCAAATTTCTATGGTATTTTTTAGAATTTTCTGTCGCTGCGTTCATTTCCCTAAGCTTGAGCACTTTGATCAACCGACCCTGCGGGAGCCCGTCAGTCGGCGTGCAACTGCGTTAAAGCTCTTGATAAGGGGGTATAAACCATTGTCTTCGAGCTTCGCCTTGTTGCACGCCGACTGACGAACTCTCATTCTCACATTTTGCACGTTACCGTGCACTAGACCCGTCGACGACGAATGCCGGTCATGGCCATAGCCATCAACGCCAGTGCGATCGGTCCGGCACCGCCGCCACTGGATGAACTGATGGAACTGGTGGAACTGGGCACCGACACCACACCGCGCTCGTCAGACGAGGCCACGGTGATGTTGTCAAATCCCGCGTAACCGCCTTCGATCAAATCGATCACCAACGCGACGTTGCCGTCACTGCTGCCGCTGGCATCAAGTGCGACGATATGATTGGTCCAGTCGAACACCAGCGGTGCCGAGGCGATGCCGGTTATGGTGTCGCTGTCGAGTGCCGCGGTACCAATGGAATTGACGTCAAACGCGCCGAGCGGCGCATCGTAGAGGCTAAGCTGGAATGTCGGGATCTCGCCGTCCGGATTAAACGGCCCGCCACAGCAATCCAGATCGATCGATGAGATATCGATCTGTACGTTCAGAAAGCCGAAGCTGCCCACATCAAACACCGCTGCCAGTAAATCCGGCTCGCGATCGGACAACATACCCAGCGCATAAGCGCCTCCAATGCCGGATGGATCGCTGAACTTGGCACTGCCGGCGATCTGGAGCGTCTCGACGTCGCGCGTGTTTTGAAACGCCGTGCCGAACAGGTCGTTAACCAAATCGTAGGACCAGCTCAGTTGATCGGGATCAGAGAAGCCGGTAGGTGAGTTGAAATCTTCGCTGAACAATACCTGAGTCTGGGCAGACACGTTGGTACCAGCCAACAGCGCCGCCAGCGCAATGGGGAGAACTGATTTCATCGGGAGTCTCTGGTTTGCTATCACATTCCGGCCGATGGGGCACGGACAATGTGCAGGATTTTCGGCCATCTTACCGGGCCGCTCAGCGACACAATAGACAGAAACAGGTAAACAAGTTTGTCAACGATTCTGCCACCAGTACCGCAGTCCTATCGCAAGCCGAATGTTTCGCGACAATCGACGACACTGGCGACGGGTCAGGTCGTGTATTGGCGGTTGAGTTTGCGCATGCCACCAATCCAGCGATCGTAGTCGTCGGTTTTGCGCCGCATATAGTCGAGTACCTGCGCGTGGGGCAACACCAGGAATTTCTCTTCTCGAATTGTCTGCACGCAGGCTTCGGCCACCGGTTCTGGCTCGAGCATACCATCGACGCTCGCCACCGCATCTTCAAGCCCTTTGGTCATCTCGGTTCGCACCGCCTGTGGACACAACACAGACACTTTGATGCCCTGATCACCGTAGGTCAGCGCGAGCCACTCGGCAAGACCCACGGCCGCATGTTTGGTTACCGCATAGGGTGCAGAGCCGATCTGACTCAACAGGCCCGCCGCTGACGAGGTATTCAATAAGTAACCACCGCCGCGCTCGATCATACGCGGCACCACGTGGCGCGCCGCCCAGACGTGAGACATCAGGTTGATATCCCAGATTCGCTGCCATTCGTCGTTCGGCACTTCCGGCCCGCCACCGATCGCAATGCCTGCATTCGAGCAGAAAAGATCGATCGGTCCCAGTGAAGATTCGACCGATTCAATCAGATCGCGGATGTCATCTTCGCGCCCGACATTTACCTGTACGGCGGTCCCGCCGATCTGTTCCGCCGTGGCTCTGGCACCATCGCCATTGAGGTCGGCACAGACTACGGCGCGCGCGCCCTCGGCGGCAAAACGCAACGCCAGCGCCCGCCCAATGCCACTGGCAGCGCCGGTCACGACGATAGTTTTGTCTTTTAATTCCAAAAGCCCGCTCCTTGAGAAGTCCGACGCGATAGCAAGCCGAAAAGCAACGCCATTCGACTCAGCGCCACATGTCGCTGCCGCCGCAGACCGTCATCGCCTGACCGGTCACATACTGGCTGGCCGGTGACGCGAGAAAGATGGCCATACCCTTGAGATCCTCGGCATCACCGAGACGACCCAGGGGGATGCCCTCGACCACCTTCGCCGCCGCTTTCGGGTTTTCCCACAGCGCGCGGGCAAAGTCGGTTTTAATCAGACCGGGACAAATGGCGTTGGCGCGGATGCCATGCTCACCGAACTCAGCTGCCAGCACCCTGACCAGGCCCAGCACAGCCAACTTCGACACGCCATAAATGCCCAGGCCCGTCGAGGGCCGAAACGCGCCGACACTGGCGGTGATCATAATCGATCCACCGCCCTTTTCGATCATCCCGGGGGCGACCATTTGCGCCAGCCAGTGATTGGACTTGACGTTGGTTGCCATGGTTTTGTCAAACGCATCGTCCTCGAGACTCGACATCGGGCCATAGTGCGGATTGACGCCAACGTTGCCAACCAGAATGTCTGGCGCGCCATGGTCGGCGTTGGTGCGATCGACCAGCGCCTGTAATTGTTCCCGGTGCCCGGCGTGACAGGCAATACCAAAGGCACGGTTGTCGCCGCAGGCGCTGTTGATCGCGGCGGCGGCAGCATCGCAGGCGGCCTGCTGGCGACTGGATACGATCACGGTGGCGCCATGTTGCGCCAGGCCCTCGGCCATTGCGTAGCCCATGCCCCTGCTGCTGCCCGTCAGCAGAGCGACCTTGCCGTTCAGATCGAAGAGTCCGGAACCGCTCATTATCGACCCACGCCGGCTTTGCGCGAATTGGACGCTTTGAAGCTTGCAACCTCGGCGCGTGCGACCACATGATGATGAACTTCATCGGGTCCGTCAGCCAGGCGCAGGGTTCGCTGCTTGGTGTACATGTCGGCCAGCGGCGTCCACTGACTGACGCCTGCGGCACCATAGACCTGCATCGCCTGATCAATAATGATGCAGACTTTCTCGGGCACCAGCGCCTTGACCATCGACACCCAGTAGCGTGCTTCCTTGTTGCCCAGAACATCCATCGCACGCGCGGCTTTCAGAACCATCAGGCGCATCGATTCAATGTCGATGCGCGCGCGCGACACCAGCTCCATGTTCTTGCCCAGATCGATGATTGGCTTGCCAAAAGCTTCGCGTCCGGTCGCCCGCTCGAGCAGCAGATCGAGCGCCTGCTCGGCAGCGCCAATGGAACGCATGCAGTGGTGGATGCGGCCAGGCCCCAGGCGCAGTTGCGAAATTTCGAATCCCCGCCCTTCGCCTAGCAGCATGTTGTCCTCGGGTACCCGGACGTTCGTCAACCGAATATGCATGTGCCCATGCGGCGCGTCGTCATGACCGAACACGTGCATCGGGCCAAGAATGTCGACGCCGGGTGTGTCCAGCGGCACCAGGATCTGGCTCTGCTGTTTGTGTGGATCTGCGTCGGGGCTTGTCTTGACCATCAGAATCATGATTTTGCAGCGCGGATCACCAGCACCGGAAATATAGAACTTCTCTCCATTGATGACCCACTCGCCATTCTCAAGCACCGCCGAGGTACTGATGTTGCGCGCATCGGACGAGGCCACATCCGGCTCGGTCATGCCGTAGCAGGAGCGAATTTCCCCGGCCAGCAAAGGCTTTAGCCACTGCTCCTTCTGTGCCGGCGTACCAACCCGTTCAATCACTTCCATATTGCCGGTATCCGGAGCCGAACAGTTCAATGATTCGGCCGCGAGAGGATTCTTTCCCAGTTCAACTGCGATGTAGGCGTAGTCGAGATTGTTCAGGCCCTCCCCGGTTTCAGCGTTTGGCAGAAAAAAGTTCCACAGTCCACTTTCCTTTGCCTTCTGCTTGGCGGTCGCCAGTAACTCGAGCTGACCCGGTGCGTAACTCCATCGATCGGCCCGCCCCTCGCCCAGTCGAAAGAACTCTTCGGTTATCGGTTCAACATTATCCTGAATATGCTGAACCACAGCGTTCAGCAACGGCCGCGATTTCTCGGTCATTCGCAGGTCGTTCAGGTCGCTGTAGGGATCTTCGTTACGCATTTAATGGGTTTCCTTTTGCTTGGGATGCTGGAATGCTGAGAAACGGGTCTGGCACTACCTGAAGACCGCTGGGCCGTCTACGCGGCACTACAGCGCAAGGCCGGTCAGCTCGGCCAGTTCGTCGATGGCGGTGCGGTAGTGCTCGAACGGCACTTTTACTGTGCGCATGCCCAGCGCTCTGGCCGGCTTGAGGTTGATCCCCAAATCATCGACGAACACTGATTCCTCTGGCCTGACCTGCAGCGCCTCGCACATCATTTCATAGATTCGCGGCTCGGGTTTGCGTACACCGGCGACGGAACTTTCGATCACGTGCTGAAATTTTCCCATCACCGATTGCGCCAGGGCTTTTTCATCGTCGCTGCGCGCCCATTCACTCGCGGTGCTCTTGGGCATGTTGTTGGTAATGCAGCCAGTTTTGAATCCGCCCTCGTTGATCTTGTCGAGCGCGTCGATCATATCCGGCCTAAAGCTAAGCTGCAGCAAAGACACCAGCGTTTTGCCGCTAACTTCGTGCCCGGCGGCGCGGGTCTCGCGGGCGAACTCAGCGTCGAACTGATCGAGATCTAGCTCGGCGCGTTCAAAGCGTGCAAACGAACCGTTGTGAATATCGGATTTGATCACTTCACTGATGAAGCGATGTGGAATGCCATGTTGTTTTTCGTAGCGTGCGAAACAAGTGACGGGCGATTCGGTAAAGACGCCGCCAAAATCGAAGATGACTGCAACTGGTTTCATGCGCTGGCTGGATTCGCTGTGGCGTGGAAAGATAGACAACGCTGCGACCAACGCTGCCTTGCGTCTTTGCGATGCCGGCGGAGCATCTCCTCCTTTGACCGAACCAGCGGTCACTCGCAGCCCCGGGCGCCCGATTATAAACGCAAGTGCGCAAGCGTCACCAGCATCCGGCGCAATCGCTCAGCTCGCCGCGCGGGCGCGCTGCTCCATCGGCCACAAAAGCTGATAGACCACCGACGCCACCGGCGTGGGCACGCCGGTCTGTTCGCCGAACCGTACGATAGCACCGATCCACGCCGCAAGCTCAGACGGCTTGCCGGCCAGTATATCGCGCATCATAGAGGCACTGGTGTCAGCTGGCAGCCCTTCATAGAATGTCCACATGCTCTGCTTCAGGGCATCCGGCAGCTCGTAACCGCGCGCCCTGCCCACCGCAAAGCACTCGTTCATGCTCTGTTCGATTAGCGCCCGACTGCCGGGCTCTGCCAGCAGAGGCCCGAGCGGCGTGCGCGATGCAGTGGCGATACCCGACCACGAGGCGACCAGCATCAGCTTCTGCCAAAGTGCCGTGCGAATGTCAGCGCTCATTACGGCATCGATTCCGGCATCGGCAAACAACTGCACCAGCGATCGGGCGCGATCACTCGGCTGACCCGACAACTCGCCAAGCTCGATGGTCGCGTGGGGGTTCATGTGCCGGATCACGCCGGGCGATTCGATCTGACTGAAGATCCGTGACAGGCCCCCAAGCACCGGCGTCGGCCCCAGCACCTCAACGCATTGATCGGCCGCCTCGACGCCATTGAGAAACGGGACGACCGCGGTGTCCGGTGTCATCAGTGGATGCATGTCAGCCGCGACTTTCGGCACCTGCCAGGTCTTGACCGCCAGTAACACCAGCGCCACCGGGCCGATATCGGCCGGCTGATCCGACACCAGCGGCTGTGCTAGATGCAGATCGCCCAGCGGGCTGAGAATCCGCAGACCGCGTTCGCGCATCGCCGCCAATTGCGCCCCGCGAGCCACAAAACCGACCTCGTGCCCGGCCTGCGCCAGTCGCGCCCCGTAGTAGCCACCCAGACCACCCGCACCGTAGATTGCAATACGCACTCGAGAGCTACCTGTTCAAGCAGAAAAGCCCGACATGCTACTCAATTTCCAATGCCCGTGTCGGCCAGCACGCACCCGCCCACGTTTTCTACATAACCACGGCCCGGCGGCCAGTCGGCAAAATTGCCCGCGCCAATATGGCGGCGACAGTTATCTGTCGGGCCTGGGTTGTGGAAAAAAATTTCAAACAACCGGGTGCGACCGAGTCCGATCAACACCCTCAATCAGGGGACTGGCAAGCAGGATTTGCCCGGACATCATGTGGCTGGCGAACATGCCGATTAAACAACTTGAGCTTGCAGCCGCCAACTTTTACATGAACTGATTCACAACATCGAAACGCGAAAACTCTCGGCAGTGAAATTTGATCGGGACGACTGCACGTGCGACCACGCGGACATGGGCACCTCGGGTTCAAAGGGGCTTGCAGAAGCACGCAACCGTAGCCTTTTTCAGCAGCAGTATGGGCCACATTGAGCGATTTGTGCGGGTAGTCACAGCTCCTGCCAGCACGGTTATTCCCGGCAATCATTCGGCATGATCATTGAACCCCCGCGACCATACAGGCGAAATCCTCAGTGAAAAAACAACGCCGGGATAACACTTCCGAGTTGCTTTTAATTATCGCCTTCCGAAAATCAGAACTACAGGAAATCAAATAGCGATGAGACTTCGGTTTGTCGGATCCGCATTTGCCCGTCGCCTCGCGACACTAGGACTCGCTGGGTTACTGTCACTCGGGTCAGCCTGCACCGTTATGCCGCAGTCGCGAGTGGCATTGGGCTCACTGCCCGCCAATGTCAGCGTGCACAAAATATCTCCTTCGCTATTGACGCAGTTATCTGCCGAAACAGGATCGCGCCAGTTTGGTTGCAGAGTCGGGTTCTGTCCCGATAGCTGGGACTACCGCGTCGGACCGGGCGACGTATTAAGCATCCTTGTCTGGGACCACCCGCAACTGAACATGCCCGCCGGTCCCAATCGTACACCCGCCGAGGTGGGCAACAGAATTCACGGTGATGGCACCATTTTCTATCCCTACATCGGCACCGCGATGGTCAGCGGAAAAACCGTTTCACAGATACGCGAAATGATATCCATCGGGCTGAAAAAAATCATTCCCGAACCACAGGTCGACGTAACGATTGCAAGCTTCAGAGAAAACAATTATGTGTATGTACTGGGCGAGGTGCCGAACCCGGGCAAGCTGCCGCTGGAAATGTCACGCCTGAGCCTGACCGATGCGCTGGCGCAATCGGGTGGCGTCGATGAACCCACGGCCAATGCACGTGGAATATTTGTCTTTCGAGCCAAAGACTCGGGCGATGGTACCGACGTGTATCAACTCGATGCGCTATCGCCTACCGCATTCCTGTGGGGTACACAATTTAACCTGCAGTCGCAGGATGTCGTCTATGTTACCGCGGCACCAGCCACACGCTGGAATCGTATCATCAGCAAGTTGATACCGTCGCTGGGCGCATTCAACACACTGCTGTTGCTTGAAGATCGCATGTAGCGCACTGGCATATTCACGCCTTAAAAAAGCCCGCAGATCGCGGGTTTTTTTTGCCCGTCTGTATTGCACCGCTACAATTCAATGCGGCGCTGCAAGCGATCAGATTCGTACGCCGCCTCACTGGCACGCATTACATCCAGATACGACGACACTTCATTTTCATAGTCGCCATTGCCTCTAAAAGCTGCCAGCGCACTGCGATTGAGGTAATCCACACAGCCGCCACCAAACGAGGCCTCATCGACTGCCATGTCGATCGCAAGCCGCGTCTCATCGTTGCTGCCAAAGGGGCGAAAATACAGCGCACCGCGACCATCCAGTCGCACCGAGCCGCCCTCACCTTCGAGCAGCATTTCGCCCATTGTCAGGCGGTGATTGTCGGCGATGTGGTCACTGAGTCTGTTGCCGTCAAAGACCGACATCGCACCACCGGCGTGCTGCATTATCATCAGGCCGCTGTCTTCGCCCGCGATGACCGGATTCAGGCGCCGCAGCTGTGCATACACTGACACGATATCGCCGAGCAGCCAGCGAAAAAGATCGATAAAATGCACGGCCGTCTCGTGAATCAACAAGCGCGGCATCTGCTGAAAAAACGGCTGGCGCGCAAGATAGGCTTCCGGACCGCGGCCATCCCCCGGGCGCAAGCTGAAGCGACACTGATAGATCTGGCCCATTTTTCCAGAATCGAGAAAAGCTTTAAGCGCGCGATGCCATGGCTGGAAGCGAAAATTCTCGTGAATGATAATACGGGTGTTTTGCTGCGCGGCCAGTTGCGCGGTTTGTTGTGCCTCGCCCACCGATGTACAAAACGGCTTTTGACAAATCACCAGCCGCCCGCTGCGAGCAACCTTTTCGATCAACTGGGCGTGGGCAACCGGCGGCGCTACGATGTCGATTATTTCAGCGTCGGTCTGTGCCAGCAGGCCCTCGATGTCAGCATGACCGGGTGCATCGCAAAACTGCCGAGCGGTACGGCGGGCGTCGGCATCAGGATCGCAAACAGCCACGAGTTGCGCATCCGGGTTGGCCGCCCACGAGCGCAGGTGAAACTGACTAAAGAAGCCCAGCCCGACGACGG
>CAZYDV010000052.1:0-22817 GCA_964646405.1 uncultured Granulosicoccaceae bacterium
TATGTGGCTATCGATAGTGCGGTCGCTGACGACCCGGTTATCCGCGTAGCAGGTATCCATCAGGGCATCGCGTGTATAGACTCTTCCCGGGTGCTGCATCAGGGTTTGCAGCAAGCGAAACTCCACCTTGGTGAGTTCAACGTTCTGGCCATTCAGCGTGCATCGAAAGGTTTGCAAGTCCAGAGTCAACCGTTCAAAGGTGAGTTTTTCGCTGCTGACCGTTGTCGATGTGATTCCTCGGGCTCGTCGCAAAATACTGCGGACCCTTGCCACCACCTCGCGCGGCAGGAAAGGCTTACAGACATAGTCGTCAGCGCCCAGCTCCAGTCCGAGTAGTCGATCCACCTCGTCCACCTTCGCCGTCACCATGATGATCGGCAGATCGGATTGGCGACGAATGTTCTGGCACAGCGATAATCCGTCCTCGCCGGGCAACTTGATGTCGATAAGCAGAAGATCGGGGGCGTCGGTTGCCATCGCCTGCTTGACTGTATCGCAACTGTTATGGAGGCTCACGCGGTAACCGTCGTTTTCAAGGTAGTCGCGCAGCAGGTGCGCAATGTCGATTTCATCTTCGACTACCATGATGTGGTGCTGCACGGTGCTCATTGCGGTGTGTTCTCGGTTGAATCAGCCTGAGGCAAATCAAGGGGTAGCTGCACCAGGATCCGCAATCCACCCAGCGGCGAGTGAGCCGCAGAAATGGAGCCATGGTGAGCGCGAACGATGTTTCGGCAGATCGCAAGGCCAAGTCCGGCGCCTGCATGGTGACGGCTGCGGGACAACTCCTGCCGGTACAGCGGATCGAATATTCTTTCACTCTCATCGGCATCGACATTGGGTGCCGAGTCATCGAATGTCAGTGTGGCATTGCCCTGCTCACTGGCAACCGTTACCAGTACTCGGCCCGGCGTGTCGGTATAGGCGAGTGAGTTGGCGAGCAGGTTGTCGAATAACTGGGCGAGCCGATGAGGATCAGCCTGCATGGGCAATGTGTTCAGGCCCACCACATCCATTACCATTTGATTTTCCGGCCGGTTGCGATAGGTCTGCACGGCTTGTTCTACGAGGTCGCGCAAATCGATGGACTCGAAACGATACCGCAGTCCGCCAGCGTCAGATATCGCCAGTTGTTGTAGATCTTCCACCAACATGTGCAGGCGGGTAGTTGATCGTTCCAGTGATTCCAATTGATCGTTCTCGAATGGCCTGATGCCGTCCCTCAAAGCGGCGACGTCCCCGACCAGCACGGTGAGTGGCGTGCGCAATTCGTGAGTCGTGTCGGCGAGCCAGCGACGTCGCGCATTTCGGTTCTCCTCTAGTGTGTCCGTCAGCCGGTCAAGATCCAGCATCAATCGTTGTATCTCATCGCCATTGGGCGGCACGCTTTTCGTGTCGACGAGTTTGCTGGTGTAGTTGCCCGATGAGAGTTGTCGAATGCTGGTGGCGATGCGTCCAAGTGGACGGGTCATCAGCCGGGTTAACAGATAGGAAACGCCCGCCGCGAGCAATAGCATGACAGCCGCGGTCAACAGGCTGGAGACCGTTTGCTGGTGACGAAATCGGGTCTCCGGTGGCGAATCAAAGCGGCGCATATGCACGCTGCAAAGCTGGCCTATCAGTTTGCCTTCTACCATTACATCGACTCTCGACGTATATCCGTCGCTGAGATCATCCAGACGATCGCCAGCGATAAACTCACCATTAACGTCTAACAAGGCAGTGGAAGGTATCCGACCGCGACGGCGTTTGCTGTACTTAGCGTCGCTTTCTTTTCGAGGCAATCGATTGGCTGCCCGCGGGCGTTTTGGCAGTGGCCGCGATGTTCGTTTAAGCTGACTAAAAACCGCCGGTGTCAGCGATTCCCAGTTGTTGCCGTTGGCCCGGTAGAGTTCGACCAGCGCTTCGGCCAGCCTGCCCAGCCGTTCTTCTTCCATCGCGTTGCGGTAGTCATCGAATCCGCGATCAAAGCTCCATCGAGCCAGTGCGAGGGTTGCGAGCAATACCACGGCCGTCAGCCCCAGGTGCGAAGCGAAGAGTTTTTTTGCTAAGGAGGGTCTCAATTCTGTGGTCAATCCTGGGGACCCGGCACTATAACGGCCGGCGTCGATGCGGGTGGTGCAAGCCAGCAGTGATTGGGGATTCTCCTAACTGTCTGCACATTTGAGCCCATGATCATATAATGTGCCGTCCGGAGCGAGTTTTTCGAGTGCGTGCCTGCATGCCCTGGCCGATCAAAACGCTGTCATTCACGCCTGCTGCCACTGGGCTGCCACTGGGCTGCGGATGGGGTGCCGGCGCTGGCTTGAATCCGGTTCCGACACTAAAATAGAAGCCCAGCCGCGAAGCCTCGAAGGTCTGGATATCCGAGCTCGCACAACTTACAGACTAACTTTTGCCGGAGAAGCGATAGATGGTCAGTCCCGGATACCTCGCCTACCATCCCGATCCGAAGAAACCGGATCAGCCACTGCCGGCAGGGGCTTGCGACAGCCACTGTCATGTTTTTGGGCCAGCGGCGCAGTTCCCGTTTGCCGCGACCAGCACCTATGAACCCGTCGATGCCGGCAAAGAAACGCTGTTTCAACGGCATCGTTTTCTTGGCATCGATCGAGCAGTCATCGTGCAGGCCAGTTGCCATGGAACCAACAATGCGGCGATGCTCGATGCGCTGCGTGCCGGCGGTGAGGCCTATCGGGGCGTCGCGGTGGTTGACCGGGACATCACCGAAGCAGAACTGCAATCGATGCACGCCGGGGGCGTTCGCGGCGTCCGATTCAATTTCGTCAAACGCCTTGGCGGTGGCAAACCGCTTGAACATTACGAGACGATACTGGCCAAAATCATGCCGCTGGGCTGGCACATCATTGTCTATTTTGACGCCGAGGATCTGGTCGAGCTCGAGCCTTTTCTACAGGGTATTCGCGTACCGGTCGTCATCGACCACATGGGGCGTGTGCCGGTGGAAGAGGGGCTGGATTCAACGGCGTTCAAGTTGCTCCACAAGCTGCTGCTGAACGACGAAAAATACTGGGTCAAGGTCAGTTGTGCAGAGCGATTATCCAGGCAGGGGCCACCCTACAACGATGTCGACCCGGTAGCGCTGCAACTCATCGAGTCGGTTTCTGACCGGGTGCTATGGGGGACAGATTGGCCGCACCCGAATATGAAGTCGCACATGCCGGATGACGGGCAATTGGTCGATCGAGTATTCGCCATCGCCCCGACTGAGGAGTTGCGGCAGAAAATCCTGATCGACAATCCCGGCAGGTTGTACTGGCCCTGAATTGTCACTCGACCCAACTGCAGTTAACCTCTCTTTTAAGGTGCCATAATGAAACCAGTCGCCGTGCGTAACATCGAACGTGCCGATCAATCAGTGATTGATCAACTGGGTGAGCTCGGTGTCGCCACCACCCACGAAGCACAAACGCGCGTCGGGCTGATGAAACCCTATATGCGTCCAATCTACCCGGGCGCTCGAATTGCCGGCAGTGCGGTCACAATACTCGCGCAGCCCGGAGATAACTGGATGGTTCACGTGGCCATCGAACTGGCACAACCCGGTGATATTCTCGTGATCGGTTGTACGGCAGACAACACCGATGGCATGTTTGGCGATTTGCTCGCCACCTCTGCCATGGCCCGCGGTGTGCGGGCGTTGATCACCGATACCGGCTGTCGCGATGTATCCGAACTGAGCGAGATGGGTTTCCCGGTCTGGTGCAAGAGAATTTCGGCCAAGGGGACGGTCAAGGAGACGCTCGGCAGCGTCAATATACCGATTGTCTGTGGCGGTGAGATCATCCACCCGGGGGATGTCATCGTCGCGGATGACGATGGCGTAGTATGCGTACCCAGGCGAACGGCGCAAGCAACACTGGCGGCGGCACAGGCTCGCGACGCCAACGAAGGCGACAAGCGTCGTCGTCTGGCTGATGGTGAGCTGGGACTCGATATGTACAACATGCGACCGAGGCTGGAAGAGGCAGGGCTTGTCTATGTCGACTCTGCTGCAGAGCTCGATACGCTTGACACATAAGTTTTACGGAGCAAACCCGATTGCATAGCTTGCCAACATTTTTTAATGACAGAAGCACACACAATGATTGTTGATTGCCACGGCCACTACACCACCGTACCGGACGAACTTGGCGACTATCGCGAACAGCAGAAATCCGATCTGCTCGCCGATCCGGGTTTCCAGCACAGCAAGGGCATCATATCGATTACCGATGATCAGATTCGCGAAAGCCTGGAGGGGGCGCAACTGAAGTTGCAGCGCGAGCGTGGAACCGATCTGACTATTTTCTCACCACGTGCGAGCTGGATGGGGCACCACATTGGCAATGAGTCTACCAGCGTCACCTGGACACAGCACTGTAACGACCTGATCTATCGCATCACGCAGTTGTATCCTGAGAATTTTGTCGGCGTTGCACAATTGCCGCAAACACCCGGCGTGCCGCCAGTCGCCTGTGTCGCCGAGATAGAGCGCTGCGTCAATCAATACGGGTTTATCGGAATCAACCTGAATCCGGATCCGTCCGGTGGTTACTGGACGGATCCACCACTGGGTGATCGTTATTGGTATCCGGTTTACGAAAAAATGGTCGAGCTTGATATTCCGGCCATGATTCATGTCAGCGCGGCCTGCAATCCGGCCTTTCACACCACGGGCTCTCATTACCTTGGCGCCGACACGACGGCAGTGATGCAGGTGATTACCTCGGATCTGTTCAGGGAATTTCCCACACTGAAATTTATCGTGCCGCATGGGGGAGGGGCTGTGCCCTATCACTGGGGCAGGTTTCGCGGTCTGGCGGACATGATGGGTAAGCCGCCACTTGACGAACTGATACTACATAACGTCTATTTTGACACCTGCGTCTATCACCAACCGGGCATCGATCTGTTGCTGAAAGTAATCCCTGCAGACAATATTCTTTTCGCCTCTGAAATGGTTGGGGCTGTGCGTGGCATCGACCCGGAGACCGGCCATTACTTCGACGACACCAAGCGCTATATCGACAACAACATTGAACTTAGCGAGACTGATAAGCAGAAAATTTTTGTGGGTAATGCGCAAAAGGTTTTCAGTCGCCTGCAAATCAGTTGATCATGGAAAGCGCGATTCCATGCACCTGGATGCGGGGTGGAACCTCCAAGGGCGCCTACTTTTTAAAGCGTGATTTGCCGGCCGACGACGCATTGCGTGATGCCTTGTTGCTGTCGGTCATGGGGTCTCCCGATCCGCGCCAGATCGACGGTATCGGTGGTGCCGATCCACTGTGCAGTAAAGTGGCGATCGTCTCGGCAAGCGCGCGCGCAGACGCCGATATCGACTATCTATTTTTGCAGGTGTTTGTCGATCAGCCCATCGTCACCGATGCACAGAACTGCGGCAATATCCTGGCCGGCGTTGGTCAGTTCGCCATTGAACACGGATTGGTCAGGGCGCGCGACCATGAGACAAAAATCTCGGTCTACATGGTCAATAGCGATCAGGTCGCTGAAGTCACGGTGCAGACGCCCGGCGGGCATGTCACCTACTGTGGCGATGCCTGCATCGATGGTGTGCCCGGAACCGCCGCACCGGTGTTGCAGAATTTTCCGCAAGCGGCGGGGTCCAGTTGTGGCGCGTTGTTGCCGACCGGAAACCAGGTCGATGTGTTCGACGATCTCCCGGTAACCTGCATCGACAATGGCATGCCCGTGATCGTCATGCGGGCGGCCGATATGGGTGTCACTGGCTACGAATCAAGAGATGAACTCGATGCCAACGACGCCCTTAAAGCGCGTCTTGAGTCCATACGCCTGCAGGCAGGGCCCGTGATGAATCTGGGCGATGTCACGCAAAAGTCAGTGCCTAAGATGACGCTGGTTGCGGCGCCCAGGCAGGGTGGTGCTATTGCTACGCGCACGTTCATCCCTCATCGCTGCCATGCGTCCATCGGGGTGCTGGGGGCGGTGAGTGTGGCGACTGCCTGTATGTTGCCGCAGTCTCCTGCAGCCGATCTGGCAGTGATTCCGACAGATGATGAAAAGCTCATATCGGTCGAGCACCCGATTGGCGCGACGGGCGTCGTCATGCAGGTGTCTCTGTCCGAAACTGAAATAAAAGTCCATAAGGCCGCGCTGTTGCGCACCGCGCGCAAGTTGTTCAGTGGCTTGGTTTTCCCACACACATAAGCGGGTGTATGTCTCTTGAATAAAAAAGTATTGATACCGGTTATCACGGCCGTACTTCTGGCGTTTGGCATCAATCTCGACAAGCTCGGTATCGATCTGAACGCACTGCTCGATGGCGACGTGCAGTCGGCCACCAGCGGCGGTAAATCGAATGGCGAGCTCACATTGAAAGAGTTTGGCCAGTCGAACAACAACGATAGCACCTCGGTAGCAAAATCGAGTACGGCTGGTTATCAGTCGGGCGCCAAGTGGTCAAAGACCAGTCCTGCGATCAACTTGCACCATGTGTTTGAAGGTGAGATTAATCGCAAAGGCCGGCCGGTTGGCTTTCATTCACGCCCTGGTGGTGTAGATCCGTCAACCGCTCGACTGGTCAGGATTCGTGACAAGCCAAACAAGGCGGGTGTTTACACGGCAATGATAGAGGTTCGCGATGGTTCGCGCTGGCTGGAGAAATTCTCAAGTTTCTTTCCAGACCAGATGTCATCGGCAGAAGTTACCGACGCTGTGCTGAATGCCTATCGAAACAGCAAGAACAAGAAAAGCCAGCCGTGGCGCGGTCCGTCCGGGCTCGGCTTCGACATCGAGGGATACACCTTGTCAAAAGGTGATATCAACACCGCCTATCCGATCTACCGGTGAGATTGAACATGAAAGATCTCGAGTTCTTTTCTGACGATAGCGGTAATCCCTGTGCTCGTGGCAAGGATGAGCGCCTTGCCGTATTTCTGCAAGGTGATCTTCAGGGGTCTGTGCAAGTGACACGCGATCTGATTGCGAAACTTGCGAACGGACAGGTGCGAAGTGAATTTCACGGCAATGGTCACAGCGTGATCATCAGTCCGCAGTTGGCAACGATCGAGTCGAATTTCGATGACGAGGCGCCGGACCGACGCCTGCCGCGCGACGAGTTGCTCGCGCATCTGGAAGCCTGGTTGAAGTTTATCGAGGGATAGCAACTTGTCACGGGGGGTTGTGGTGTGATGCCAGTCAGGTTTTGACAATCATCGGCACGGCAGAAGCTGTGTCACGTCACGTCATATCGCCTATCCCGGAAATGAGTGATTTACACCAGTGCGATATTGAATGAGTCTTGATCTTTGCCAGAGCGGATGGGGCCATGGGCAACCGTTCGCGCCTGGCAGATCAATTCAACGATGTGCCCATTGCTAAGGAAAGTAAGTGCAACCCTCTCTATCTGCTGTGAAGTATCTGGTTGGTCTGTCGAGAAAATTGTTGATTGTGCTGGTGTGGGCTTTCTCATCGACACAGCTAATGGCCAAAAATAATAACGTGAATCTGGCGCGAGACTATTGCCAGACGGTACTCGCCGGAATTGATCATCGGCAACTGTGGGGTAGCCTGGGTGAGGCGGCGGGCGAGAACCGCTGTCACAAGTCCTGGGTATCTGGCCAGCGGGGCGAGTTCTTTGCCTGTGGTGACCCCGCCGTATCGGCGCCTACGGCCTCAGAATTCAAATCGCTGGCCGGTGCATCGTCGAACAAGTGGGCATCAAAGACCCAGGGCTGGATAACGACGGGTGTCGATCATAAGGGCAGTAACGGGCAATTCAGCAAACGACAGATTTCCATGGGGACCGCCCTGAGCTTCAACGACCAGAATGTGGTTTTCTTCGCCGAAGATCCAGCCTATAACGACGCAACCTCTGTCGTTGCCTGTGCGATCGACAGGGTGGGCAATATCTCACTGAAAGCGGCGGATGGCTGGGATGGCAATCCTAAAACCCGCCCGCTGGGTAACTGGCTGTTTGAACTGGAGCTGAGCCAGCTGGATAAGACAGATCTGCTTGCCATCATCGTCGACTTTCCCGATGAAACCAGTCCCGGTTCGAGTCAGGATCGCTTTAGCGTGAGCTTGTGGAACGAATATACGCGAGCCGATCTCGATGTGCGCGGGGTGGCGGATCTGCATGTACATCAAACAGCAGAACTGGCGTTTGGCGGAAAGCTGCTTTGGGGTGGCCATGCTGGCCCGGAGTCAACGAGTTTGAGCAGTGAGCAATTCACCGGTACGTTAACTGAAACGGACGTGGATCGGATTACCGGCCAATCACTCACCGGCAATCATCTGCAAAATGGTACCGAGCAAACCATTGCGCTTGCCAATGTGTTGAAAGAACTACTGAAAAACAGCCGTAGCGGTGTCGTTGATATGGACGCCAATCTGATTATGCGGCTGGCGAAGTCTGGATTTAATGATGAGGGCACAGCATCTGTTGGTGAGCGTGGCTGGCCGACGTTTGCCGACTGGCCTCACCACGCTGATCGAAGTCATCAGCAGGTCCATTCTAATTGGCTGCGCGCAGCCAATACACAGCGTGCCGATACCAAACAGAATCTGGCATTAATGGTCAGTTCGATTGTAAATAATGACATCCTGTGTAATCTGCTGGGTCTGGTCGATCAACGTGGCAATGTGCCGACGACCGGAAATATAGGCTCTGAATCCGCCAATTACGGTTGCAGTGATTTTGAGAATCTCAATCGTCAGATTAGTGCATTACACAATCTGGAGCGCAGTCAACGGTGGTTTCGAATCGCGCTGTCACCGTGGCATTCGCGCGAGATCGTTCATGCGGGGGATCTGGCCGTAGTGATCTCCATGGAGAGTGACAAACCGCTGTCTGATGCCAATGCCTCGATTCAGCGAACTGGCGGTTCATTGCTTGGGGGTGTGGGTTTTTACGAAGCAGACAACGGCTACTCTACCGATTTCATCGAAACGCTCAACGACTACCACAAACGTGGCGTGCGCAGTCTGCAACCTGTACATGAGTCTGACAGTATCTTCTGCGGTGCGGCAGTTCATCGCAGCGATATGGATTTACTGCAGGCGGTGCACTGGCCCGGTCAGGTCAACACCATGCTATCGCGGCAGGGTACTGCATTTGATATAGAACAGGATTCCTATCGCAATAGAATAGGTCTGACTAACTTTGGTCGAACGTTGATTGCCGAGATGGTTCGGCTCAAAATGCCTATTGATCTCGCACACGCGTCTAACCAGTGCCAACTGGATATTATGAGTGTCGTGCCAAGCAACTACTCGCTGTATAACAGCCACACGAAGTTCGATTCGCTGCTGCGACCATCGAGCGCACAGGCATTCTATGGCAGCCATGTCGTGGCGCGCGAGAGGGGATTCCTGCTCACCCCCGACATGGAGCAGGTGTATGCCGATCGTCGCGTTATGGTGGGTTTGCGCACCGCATCGGTTGATGTTTACGATGCGGCAACGGATACCACTGATCCGCTTGATTACGCCGTGCCTAACGACTGTCCCGGATCGGCACTGTCGTTCGGCCAGATGGTCAAGCACGCGGATAGTCTTGGGTTGGATTTCGCGTATGGTACTGACTTTAACACCGGCGTATCGCAGCTTGGTCCGCGGTTTGGCGGTGGTGCCTGTTACGCCGCCAGCGATACGTTAACTTTCACGCATCGATCAACGCGACCTCACAACCCGGGCAATTGGGGAGACCTTAGCAGCCAGGCTGATCGAACTACACGCATCGCGGGTCGCAATTACTACCGCAACGGGCTTGCACATATCGGTATGTTGCCCGAACTGACCTGGGATCTGCAGAACGAGATCATCGTCGGCACCGACAGCGATGGACCGGTTCGAGGGGTAGAGGGTGCTCAGCATCTGACCAGAGGCGCACAGCTCTTCATCAACATGTGGGACCGGGCCTATTCAGGCAACCGGCGAGTCAGCAGCGTACGAGCGCCCGCATTTGTCGCACCTGCCAGGCTGGTGGGTGAAGCCTGTTACACCGATACGCAGTGCGCGACGAACCGCTGTGATGGCAACTCCGGTCGACAGGGTGTGTGTCGTTGTCGAGTGGCCGGGGATCCCAATACCAATCTGATGTTGTATCCCAACGATTGCAAAGTGGGCTCGCATTGCGCGATCCGACCCAGAATCGCCTCCAACTTCAATCTACTGGCATTCCTGAGCCGCGATGTATCGAGTAGATCGGTCACTACGGTGTGGCCAACTCTCAAAAACGTATGCGTGGCGAATTGAGCAAACACCCGTGACAAGCAGTTCTGGCAGTGAATCCGTTTTGCCCGATTCGGTGCAGTGGCCGGCTATTGTCAAAATCGACAATGATCCGGAATTGGCTTACGTGCAAACAGCGGCAGATTGCGCGTTGCTTCTGGGTCATTGTACGGGGCGGGCGATAGTCGTCGACAGCAGTGGGACGATGCTTGCGACAGATGGATCGAGTACAGAGTTGATCGAGTCAGCAGAGCTTACCCGCTGGGTCCGAGAGCATGCTGCGGCACTCGATCAATGTTGTGTGAGTAAAATTCATGTGCGCGATGTCGCTGACGCTATATCTCTTGTCGCGCAACTTGAAGAGGCTCGCTGAGTCTGGCAAGCAACCATTCGATGAGTAAAAATACGCCAGACAACCGGTTGGTGGACCGGCTGCTGTGGCTTGCCGTCGCGGGGGCTGTGCTGTCTTTAGCAGGCGCCCTGGGCCACTACAATCTCTTTCTCGATCTGCTCAGCAACTTTCGCGTGCAATACATCGCGGGTACAGCGGTGGTGGTGGTGTTTGCACTCTTGCGTCGCCAGTTCGTTGCAGCAATCCTGTCGTCCCTGGTGCTCGCTGTACACTTGTATGGTGTTTTGCCCTATCTGCCGCAAACGCCCGAAACTACTGCCACACGCGACGTGCGTGTGATGACCTGCAATTTGCTGGCAAGCAATCGTGATCATCAGCGCGCTATCCAGAGTATCGAGTTGCACCAGCCAGACATCATGGTGTTTCAGGAGTATTCGAACCAGTGGGAGCATGCACTGCAAGCGACACTGGCACGCTATCGTCATCAAGTGGTTGAACAGCGCAACGATCCGTTCAGTATTGCCTTATTCAGCAGGCTCCCGCTGGTCGATAGCCGCGTTGTCGCGTACAGCGGCAGCGGTGTGCCGAGTATTGAAGCGACGGTCTCGATCGATGGGCAACTCGTCAAAGTCATTGGTACACATCCCTGGCCTCCCGAGCGTGAGTGGTCGTTCAACGATAGAAATCGACAACTACAGGCCATAGCACAGGTGGCGGCGAAGCAGGGCGGGCCAACGCTGGTGCTTGGAGATCTCAACATTGCGCCATGGTCGGCGCATTTTAAAGCGTTGCTTAAAGAAGGCGGGCTTCAGGATGCCAGGGCGGGGTTTGGCCTGATGCCTACCTGGCCTGCCGGCTACCTGCCGCTGATGATCTCAATCGATCATATTCTGGTGGGCGATCAAGTGGCGGTGACGAATATGCGGCCGCTCGATGACATCGGGTCAGATCATCTGTGTCTAATGGCAGATCTCGTGCTGGGCTAGCAGGATGTTGAAAAACTATTACGCTCGAGCAAAAAGCGCATTTATAAACCATAAACTGCATTTTTCCGGTCAAATCGGTTACGCAGCCCTTTGCGCATGATGTTTTTCAATACCTTGCTAGTGGTCAGGAGTTTCTGACCAGTTGGTGCGTTCGATCAATGGACCGGTAGGAAGCTGTTGTGACTCTGGCCCGATCACGGCATGAACGCTGGTTTCAGCACCCGGCGAGAACATGATAACGGGTGGGGCGCTGATGCCCGTGGCGTTTAGCTGCGTTTTTCATTCTGATCTTTCTTCCACTCCGTCTGCATCACGATCGTCAATGGGTCGCCCGTCGATGATATCCAGCACATACAGGTTGCTTGTACCCGGATCAATGTTGCACAAAGACTGCGCGCCTGGCACGTAGCTGGTGAACAGCACTTTGTTATCGGCAGTGACGGACGGGTTGAGAATTTTCTCACCTGCGCCGTCCATGTCGATGTACCAGCCAGATCTTTCTGCCAACAGATTTTGCACGCGAACCCGCTCTAGTGTGTCACCCTCGACGATCGAGTTATCTGTAACATCGACCAGATGTTCGTGTCGTAGCGGTGTATAGATGCCGCTGTCGGTTTTTATGCCATAGCCATCGGGTGTACCGAAGAAGCTCTTTTGTTTTATCGAGTAGAAGGCGTTGCTTTCGCCCAGTGAGAGCGGCTGCGAGCGGGTGCCGGAGCCGATCGAAATCGCCAGGCCGCCGGCCTGACCAATGCGGCATCAGGGGTGGAGAAAAATCGTCTAAGCGTTGTGTCGCTCTCGGAGAGATCGGCGATGCGTCCGCCGGCAATGTCACCGGCTCTCGATACGTCAAAGCGCCAGATTTGTCCGCCCATGTCGCCCGCATAGATCTGATCGAATATTCCATCACCATCCAGATCAATGACTTCAGGCGTCGCGGGAATGCTGTAGAGCATATCGGGTAGAGTCAAAGTGGCGTTGGACGGCCCTGCGTTCCAGATAAGTTCACCGCTGACAGCATTGATAATATAGATTGAACGTCCCTGCTGGTCCGGTGTTCTTGCTGATACATCATCTTGCCGGTCATCATATCCGCCGCTGAACACCAGGACATCTTCAATCACGCCCGTAGTGGGGTGTGTCATTCTGCCTCGTACCATTTTGGACCAGGTTTGTCCCAGCTCGGTGAAGTCTCCCTCGCCACCAGTGATTGTCCACAATAGTTCGGGTGCTTCTTTGGTCGTGACATTCAATGCGTAGTAGTTCCTGCCGCCGCGACGCATACCTGCGTACAGATAGGCGTGATCGTTTGCGCGGTCGATG
This sequence comes from uncultured Granulosicoccaceae bacterium, assembly GCA_964646405.1. Taxonomy (GTDB): domain Bacteria; phylum Pseudomonadota; class Gammaproteobacteria; order Granulosicoccales; family Granulosicoccaceae; genus CAKZSB01. The sequence continues at coordinate 12,880 of CAZYDV010000052.1, forward strand.
TAGCCATTGTTGTTCTGATCCGAGGCCCAGACACTGATATGTCCATCCATACCATATAGTTTTTCCGTGTACGGCTGGTTCCTGAAACTGACTTTTAGGTTTTCCAGCAACGACCATGGCAGGAAGGAGTAGAGATCTTGCCCTGTGAGTGAATCCACGGCATGCAGGTAGCCTTCGTTGGCACCAAAGAAAATGACTGATTCAAATTGACCGGCGGTGTTTTTACCGTAGGTGACCAATCTAGGGTTTGAATGCAGCGGGTCTGCGTATCGTTTGCGGTTGTCTGTTCGGTCACCGTTGTTGTTGATATCGTGTACATCCTCGCCATAGGCCCATGCGAGTAAGGTGTCCAGATCTCCGGTATTCAATGCCAGTGCAGCGTCAGGCAAACCGAATTGCTCTGCACTGATGTTGTCAGCATTGATGCGGTTGCTGGTGTTTAGAAGTGCCTTGGTCCCACTTGGATGGTTGGTTACCAGGATGCGCGCATTTTGCCCGGAAATTCTGGAAGCCGCCCCGCCCGACGCTACCCATTGACCGTCTGCAAAGGTTGACCATTGACTTTGCACCGCGTCATCAATCGCTCCGGTAGCGCTGTCGAGTACAGGTATTCTAGGTGTTGAATAGTCTAATAGTTGTCCGCTGAACCAGTAGCCCTTCAGGTTGCCAGGCCAAACAGGCGTGACGGCTGGCTCGAATAGCGTTAGATAAGTATCGCTGCGGTCGGCGAGTTCCGATGCTGAATTACTCTCGTAGTAGTTTCCGTTGCCAGCGGCAGCTATTTCCTCCAGCGAGGCCTGGCTGGTATTGAACCCTACCGTGTGAGTGGTCACCGTGTTGTCGCCGGCGATCGATGGCGCCTGATCAGTATTGGCGAGAAAAGCAGCTATCTCAGTGCCGCAGGTGAATACGCCATTTTTACCGCTGCGAGCACAACCCTGGCCCGTCATCTGTTGTACTGGATCAGCACCCAACGGTTCACTTGCAGCGCCATCTGAAATAAAAATAATGTGATTTGATTGACAGGAGTGCAGGATGGGCGAGCGGTAGACGGGGGTGCCAGTAATGTTCTCGTTTATGCAACTTGCATGGTCGAGGTTGGCATCGGTGCATTGTGCATTGCGTACTACCGTACCGCCGGTGTAGCTTCCGGATGGGATACACGGCTGAAGCGCTCGTTTCGGTGGTTTTTGAAGCCGATATGGGTGGTTCTGTTTTTTCCGAAAAGGACTTCATCACCGCGGAAATATAACGCACCTTCCAGCAGGGCATGGACTGACGGGGTCCACCAGTCAAGCACCAGATTGTTCACGATGTCGCTGACGTCCTCACGAGCAAACTCGATGGGAGACATCGGGTAGAGCACCCGCGCGCCGCTATGCTTGTGACTAAAACGCATCACGCTGATGTTGACCATCGCCGAGTTGGCCAGAATCTCATTGAATGCAGTACGAAGCCGTTCCAGGCGGGAACCAGTCTGCCCGGGATCCGAGGCATGCATCGACCAGGAGGCGTCGAGAATGAACAGGAGATTGGGGTAATTTGGATTGGGTGGTGCGATGTCGCCATCGGTTTTGTATGGCGGATAGGTGGCGAAACGACTCGTGTTGTAGATATCGATATCATCAGCCTGTAGTGCACTGCCCAAACAAGTTAAGAAGGCCAGGGTGCCGAAAGACAGCGCTTTAGCAAATGCAAGCAAGACATCAACCTTTAGGTGAATCATTTAATCAGGGTTGCGTATTCGTTTTTCGCCGGGATACGCGCAAATACAACGGTTCAGAGGCGGCAACGGATCACCGTTAGAAAAACACTGATGACCATCGTAGTGAGGGAACCTAGGAGATGCCCTAAGAAATACTATGGAGAATCTGTGCAGTCTCTAGTTGGGCAGACCGTCGCTATTGTGAACCTGGTTTTACAACGATAACCATCCGAGGTTAACGGGTCTGGCTGGTGTGCAGTCGGAATGGATGTTGCGCGCAACAGTTGTGTTGAATAGACCCGAGTAGACTTTGTGAGTCATCTGTTTCGTGGAATGATCCGTCGCAACCAGCAGGGTGCGGCACTTTTGGTGGCACTGGTCATTGTATTGCTGATCTCCGTGCTGGGTGCCAGCACGATGAAACGCGGTGCCATGGAAGAAAAAATGGGGGCCGGCCATTACCACAAGCAAATGTCTTTTCAGGCTTCGGAGAGTGCGGTAGAGAGTACTTTGTCCGATATCAGCCTGATGCAGTCTGCCAGGAATGCCGCTACCGCCAGAGTGAGCCAGGATGTCAATGTGCCGTTTCCGAACACCTCGGCAAAGGTTACCTACGCTTTTGTCGGCCAGCGTCCAGCGTTTGGCTGGTCACTGGATAGCACCGGCGGGGGGGCATCCAGTTTTGTCATTACTGCAGTGGGCGAGATTTCATCGACCGGTACTTCAACGACGACTCAGCACGGTGTCTACCGGGTGAATCCACCGTCAGACAACTGAGCGTTGGTTGCTTTATCGGGTGTATTGTCGGAGTTCGTTTTCGACTCGACTGTCCACGGGTGAAACAAATTGGTACCAGAGTAAGCCCAGATACTCGTGCAACACATCTGCTGACACATCCAGGCTGGCGGTTCCCGGCAGCCAGAATCGCCAGTCCGAGGCCGAGTAGGTCGCACTGATCCGCGTGGGTGCAGGCGTCACTTTGAAACCGGCGATCTCGAACAGGTGCACCGCCCGCGGCATATGGTGGGCGTGAGTGAGTAACAGGATATCCCTGATACCGACCGGGTGCAGAATTTCAGCAGTGTACAAAGCATTTTGCCAGGTGGTCGCACTCTTTCTTTCAAGCCATGCGGGCGTGATTCCGTATTCCTGCTGCAGCGCCTGGGCCAGTACCTCGGAGTGAACATGCTGCATCCGATTGACTGGGCCGCCCGTGAGCAATACGGGCAGTCGGGTGCGGCGATGCAGGTTCGCGGTGTAGTGCAGGCGAACCATCGCGTCATCGTTGGGTGATGAGGCGCCGTACTCCGGTGCAGCGTCGAGATGAGATGCGCCCAGCACGACTATTGCCCTGGCACCGGATTGCAGTGCCTGCTCGGTGCTCAGCGCAGGATATCGCTGCAGGGTATTGGCCAGTCGCGAGGACACAACGGCGGTAGAGAGAAGCCACAGACTAATGGTTGATAGTGCGATCAGTAACCACGACAGCTTTCGAAAGCGCGGCGCCAACAACAGGGCAAATGCAATTGCCAGCAGGTTGATTGCAGGAGGCAACAACAGGCTTTTTAACAGCAGCCTAAGAAACATATTCTGTCGGGAGAGAGGTCGGGCGAACGGCGCGGTGCATGGTGGGGAGTGACATGGCGCGGCGGGTGGGGCAGCGTAAGGTGCCCGAGGTGCTTGGCGATTCTTAACGGCAGGCGGGCACTCGCCCGCCTGGGCGTTTGAGCATTAGACTTTGAAGTCGTTCAGTGACTTGCCAGCCGCCAATGCCTCTTGCAGCCACGCGGGTTTGCGTCCTTTGCCAGCCCATGTTTGACGAGGGTTATCACCATTCTGGTACATGGCAGTGGATTTTTGCTTGCGCTGGGCGCCCTTTGCCTGAACCAGGATACGATCCATTGACAGACCGAGTTTGGCCGCTTTTTCGCTCATTTCGTCGATCAGGTTCTGCTCGGCTTTCCGTGCTTTCCGCTCTTTCAGGTCTTCCAGCTCGGCGATCAGATCAGTGATCTGACTCAACGAGAGGTCCTGTACCGCTAAAACTATGTTGTCGTACGTCATTTTTCGCCGTTTTGTTAGTAAAATCAGTGGTTTAAAACAGCCCTGTTGCGACGGGGCTGCAGATGCCAGGTGTGGGCTTTCCGGCTCGTTGGATTGCAGGCTGGAAAGCCGAATGATACAGACAAAATCTCTGCATCGCATCGAAAAGGACACAGTTTAATAAACGGTAGCGACGGGAATGGATCGGCTGATGCGGTATTTCTACCGGTGCTAGAATCGGTGGTTTAGGCCAGCATTCCAGATCCGATATGTCCAAAACGCTCCCCTTCGGCACCTGGCCCTCGGCCATCACGACCAACCTGATGGTTTCATCGAATATTGGGCTCGCCGAAGCGCGTCTGGACGGTAATGATCTCTATTGGCTGGAGTTTCGCCCGCGTGAGAATGGCCGCAATGTGATCGTCAGGCACGACGAGCAGGGGACCCGCGATCTGATTGGCGGGGATTACAACTGTCGCTCGCAGGTGCACGAGTACGGTGGTGCGTCCTACATGCCCACCCCGGTCGGTGTGTTTTTTGTCAATCAGGCAGATCAACAGATCTATCGAGCCACACCGGACGGGCAGGTGGCGCGAATAACCGATGCGTCCGAGACGCGATTCGCCGACTTGTGCTGGTGTAATCAGCCCCAAAGGCTGCTGGCGATTGCCGAGCGGCATGACGCAACGCGCAGCGAACCCGAGAACCAATTGGTCTCGATCAGCCTGATCGACGGTACCGTCACGACGCTGCACAGTGGCCACGATTTCTACGCCTCGGCGACTTTCTCGCCCGATGGTGGCAGGCTTGCGTGGCTGACCTGGGATCACCCGGCAATGCCGTGGGACGGAACCAGTCTGTGGGTTGCCGATGTGCAAGCCGATGACACGTTGTCCGGCGCGACGATCATGGCTGGCGGCGAGGCAGAATCGATCTTTCAACCCGAGTGGAGCCCGGGCGGCTCGTTGTTTTTTGTATCTGATCAGAGCAACTGGTGGAATCTGTATCAGCTCACCGATACCGGGCCACGGGCAGTCTGCCCAATGGAATCGGAGTTCGGTCGCCCGCAGTGGGTATTTGGCATGACCACCTATGGGTTCCTGTCTGACGATCAGATCATTACCAGCTACAGCGTCGAGGGTTCATCGCGGCTGGCCATCGTCAACCTGGCGACCGGTGCGCTGACCGATCTGCCGCGTTCGCACAGCAGCTACGATTCACTGCGAACCAGCAACGGCAAAGTATGCTATCTGGCGCAATCTCCGGTAGCGTTTCCGGCACTGTACCTCTGTGACAACGCGACCGATAGCGAACAACTGGTGCGCGCGGCATCCAGCATCAATCTCAATCCTGCGCATTACTCGCGGGGCCAGTCGATCAGCTACCCGACGGGCGGCGGCGCGACCGCCCATGCGTTTTTCTACCCGCCGGCACATCCCGAGTGTGAGGCGCCGGCAGGCGAGAAGCCGCCTGTAATCGTGATGATTCACGGTGGTCCCACCAGCGCCACTGCGGATGATCTGAGCCTCAAGGTGCAGTACTGGACCAGTCGCGGATTTGCCGTGCTCGACGTTAATTACCGAGGCAGCACAGGTTTTGGTCGCCGCTATCGGGATGCACTGAAGCAACAGTGGGGTGTTGCCGATGTCGAAGACTGTGACTTCGGTGTTCGCTACCTCGCAGCGCAGGGGCTGATCGATGCCGACAAAGCAGCGATACGCGGTGGCAGTGCCGGCGGCTATACCACGCTTGCCGCACTGGCGCTGACCGATACCTTTAAAGCGGGCGCAAGTCTCTACGGTGTATCGGATCTCACTGCACTCGCCACCGACACGCACAAGTTCGAATCCCGATATCTGGATAGCCTCATTGGCCCTTATCCTGAGCAAAAAGCGCTCTACGAGCAGCGCTCACCGATCAATCATGCCAACAAGATTACCTGTCCCGTCATCTTCCTGCAGGGGCTGGAAGACAAAATCGTGCCGCCGAATCAAGCTGAAATGATGATTGAGGCGCTCGCGGCCAACGACGTGGCAGTCGCTTATCTGCCGTTCGAGGGCGAGCAGCATGGCTTTCGGCGCTCAGAGACGATTGTGCGCGCCTTCGAGGCCGAACTCTGGTTCTATGGCCAGATATTCGGCTTTGATCCGGCCGATGACATAGAACCGGTTGAATTCGTCTCGCGGCGGTGATCGATTGACGCGCTGGTCTGCGGATATTCACCAAAGTTTGCGCCGATGTATCCGTGCCGCGTCCCTGCAATCAACAGGCTTCTGACTTCGTTGACTTAGGAGTGCTGGCAACATTTGCCGGTATTGCTTGTCAATAGGGATCTAAACGTCCGTGCAAATGGACACGGTGAGCCCCTAATTCGAAGGATAGCCATGAGCAGCCGCAGAGACTTTCTGATCAAATCCGCCGGCGCAGCAGCGCTTGCCGGTGGTCTGAGCGCACAGCCGGTGCGTGCGCAAAACACCCGTGGAATCGAAGGCTATGAAGCGCCGGAGATCGAGCTCGATTACTGGATCGACGCGAATGGTGAGCCCGCTTCGTTTTCCGTGCTGGAGGCGCGCGGCAAGTGGGTGTTTCTGAAGTGCTTTCAGGATTGGTGCCCCGGCTGCCACAGCAGCGGGTTTCCAACCTTGCAGCAATTCTCTAAACGTTTTCACGATCACCCGAAGGTGGCGATCGCCGGTATTCAGACGGTCTTTGAAGGGTTTTCGACCAACACCCTGGAAGATGTACGCAAGTTGCAGTTGCGCTACGAGCTGCCTATTACGATGGGCCACGATCCAGGTGACCCCGAGACTCACGCCCGTCCGGTAACCATGCAGCGTTATCGCACCGGTGGCACGCCTTGGCTGATACTGGTGAACCCTGACGGTGTCGTCGTGTACAACAATTTTCACGTCGACCCGGGCAAGCTGATCGAATATGTCGCCGAACAGGTTGGCTGACGCACAGCCGTTCACTTTGTGGTTGGCCTGCGAAGAGCACAGCCAGTCGCACAGCGTCGTCACTGGCAAGGCGATCTTACGTTAACCGTTTCGCGATGCGGTGATCGCCGCGAATCGCGTTGCAATCAGAGCCCCGTCAGTTTCGTTTTCTAACAGGTAGCCAACACCGATATCGCCGCGTCGATTCGGCGTTCGCACAGCCTAGACAATCAATATTTTACGGAAAAGTATTCATGAACAAGAGAGAGTTTCTCGGTACCGGACTTCGATTGGCGCTGGTGGCTGGCTTGCCGATGGCCGGCGCGGGTTCGGCGCTTGCCCAGGGGGCACCCTACCAGACGCTGAAGTTTCCCCAAAACACGCGCAACCCCGACAAAATCGAAGTGCTGGAGTACTTCTGGTTTGGCTGCCCGCACTGCTATGCGTTCGAACCCGCTATTAATGAGTGGGCGGCGAATCGACCCGACGATGTCGATTTTGTGCGCGAGGCGCCACCGCTGAACAAAGGTTGGACCGCGCACTCGGAAGCCTTTTATGCAGTAGAAGTTTTGGGCGAGACAGAAAAATTCTTCGAGCCGCTATTCAATGCTATTCATCGTGAAAAGCGCAATCTGCGTGATCGAAAGCGCCTCGCTGCGTTCGCAGCCGAGGTGGGCATTGATGAAAAGAAAATGCTCGATACGATGAAGTCTTTTGCGGTGAACACCCGAATACGCCAGGCGATGAAAAACGCGATGGAAGCCCGTGTCAGCGGTGTCCCGTCGGTTGTGGTGAACGGCAAGTATCTGACCAGTGTCTCAATGGCGGGTGGTCACAAGCAAATCATTCAGGTGATCGACGAGCTGATCGAACGAGAGCGTCAGTCAGCCTGACCTGATTCGGCCTGCTCGCTGTCAGTGGCGAGCGGGCCGGAAGCTGTAACGGCAACCGCCATCAATCGCTGGGTTGGCACCCCCTGCGACCAGGTTGCCGGATACCATTTGGCTCCAATAGCGTCACCTCTTCGCAGTGGAGCCATTTTCTATTCTTTGCCAGTTGAATGGAAAACCGCTGCGTCGGCCCGATTGACGCCAACCTGACAAACCACTTTGCTGCGATTAAGTTGGATCCCGACCCGGCGACTCATTCCTGCTGGTTTGGGGGCCTGCTTCGTGCTGTCCGCGCCGCAACAGCCGTGTCAATATGAACGTGGTTCTTGGCAGGTAACGATAAGGTACTCGAGTGGATGCAGGCCGACCACTCATCAATCGCAACAACCCGAAAAGCGCCAGGCAGGCGTGCGCGACCGCAATGATGACAAACAGCATCTCCGGCCCGGAACGCTGCATCAGATAGGATGCACCCAGTGGACTTGCGATCGCGCCAATACCATACATAAACATCAGCGAAGCACTGATCTCCACAGCCTGTTCAGGCGTTGCAAAATCGTTGGCGTGAGCGGTGGACAGCGAAAACACCGGGAAAGTCACCAGGCCAAACAAGGCCGCCGCAACCAACACAGACTCACGAGAACCGCCGCTGAACGTAATGGTGCCAATGCAGGCCATGACGGACAGCAGTGATACTAAGATCAAAACCCGGCGTCTGTCATAGCGATCGGCGAGCCAGCCAACCGGTATCTGTGCAATGGCGCCACCGAATACAAAGGCGGCAAGAAACCAGGCGATATCAGTGACGACCAAGCCCAACTGCAGTCCATATACCGGCCCCACCATTCGAAAGGATGCCGCCGTCACGCCGGCGACCAGGACCCCGGCCGCACCCAGCGGTGATACACGCAGTGTTTTCAAAGGGCTGAGGCGCGGCGAAACCGGTATCACGGGTTGGGCTGCACGTGTCACCAACAGGGGTAACAGGCAGGCGCAGCATAAAATGGCCAGCAGGTTATAGGACACGTAGTGCGCCGGCTCCAGCACGGCGATGAGCAATTGCGCGAGCAGGGAAGCGCCCAGATCGACCGAGCGATAGACCCCGAGCACTTGTCCCCGGTTGTCATTGGTTACACGCGCCTGCAGCCAGGCTTCCACCACCGTATAGCAACCGGCAATGCACAGGCCGGTCATGATGCGCAGCCCGGCCCACAGCCAGGGGTCAATGTGGATCGGATGGGCAATCGCACTGATCGCTCCGCAGGCGGCGAATGCGGCAAATGCACGTGAGTGACCGACCGTGCCCATCAGTCGCGGTGCCCACCAGCAACCGATGAAAAACCCCAGAAAGTGTGCCGAACCGAGCAGCCCGACCTGCGTGGTGGAGAAACCATGCTGCAGGCCACCCAGTGCATCCAGTGGCGAAATCGCGCCACTACTCAGTTGCAACAGGGCAATCGATAGAAACAGAGCGGCAAAGGTCAGCAGCGTGCGCATGAGCGTATTCTATGGACAAACCGGTGCTGCTGATGGCGTATTTGTCAACACATGTAGTCTTAATCATCGCACATCGCAATGCCGGCACTTAGCGAATATGATTCGACCATGGGGAAAACAAAAGCGATGACTGCACAGGCGGATTCCGCGATCAGGGTATCGGTCGATATTGGCGGCACCTTCACCGATCTTCATCTGCACAACCCGGCTGACGGTGCGGTCTACGCGTGGAAGACGCCCAGCACGCCAGCCGATCCGTCAGAGGGGCTGATCGAGGGGCTTTCGCAAATCACCGAGCGCAATGGTTTGTCTGCTGCGGATGTCGGCATGATTCTGCACGGCTCTACCATAGCGACCAACGCAGTGCTGGAGCGCAAACTGCCGCGCGGCGCCTTGATTACCACGGCAGGGTTTCGCGATGTGCTGGAGATTGGACGCCACATTCGTCGCGATGTTTACACCTTGCAGGCCGAGCCACGATCGCTGCTGATTCCACGTCAGTTGCGATACGAGGTGACAGAGCGTATCCGTGCCGATGGCCGCGTTGAGCAGGCGCTCGATGAAACGCAGTTGCGGGAGGTTATCGAAAGACTGCGCCACCAGGGTGTGGAAGCCGTGGCGATCGTTTTTCTGCATGGCTATCGCAATCCAGTTCACGAGCAACGGGCAGCCAGGCTGATATCCGAGCTTGCGCCGCAGATGGCCGTGGCCACATCGTTTGAATCCAGCCCCGAAATTCGCGAGTTCGAACGCACCTCTACCACCGTTTTAAACGCGCTGTTACGACCAGTGATCTCGGGATACCTTGAAAGAGTGACCGGGCGGTTAAAATCAGCCGGCATCGGTGCGTCACTGTATCTGGTGCAG
>CAZYDV010000053.1:0-22678 GCA_964646405.1 uncultured Granulosicoccaceae bacterium
ATAAATGGTGGGTGATCGATATTAGTGGCAACCGGCTTCGATTGCTGGCATTCATCGACTTTAATCTCAATCGACTGTACGTTCGTCACACTGTTTCGCATGCCGAGTATGACCAATTGACTGAAGCCTATCGAAAGCAAGGTAAAAAAGGATGAGTTATTCAGCAATAAAAAAAACTGCCCGAACATTGATTGATCAGGCGAGCTATTTGGCAGAAATCGCAAGTGCAGATGAATACGAACAGGCGCTGGCGTTGCTGGATGAACTGATCGATGACGATGAGAATCAACAGCTATTGATTGCGCTGCTTTCCGGGTCCATTGAACGTTGGGAGGATGGCAGTGATGAATTTGCCGAATTTAATCAACGCGTAGAGCATGGAGACCCGGCAGTGGCGCTGTTACGTGTGCTGATGGATCAGCATGGTCTGGGTGTCGCAGATCTACCGGAAATCGGGAGTAAGTCGCTGGTATCCAAAATATTGAACGAGCGGGATCGGCAACTGACCCGGCAGCATATTGCGGCCTTAAGTAAGCGGTTTGGAATCAGCCCGGCGCTCTTTTTTACTGCATAGATAAATAGTGGTTCGAACCATGGGACGTAAGCCGGCAGGCGCACGTACCATTTTTGCTCTGTGGTAGGTGCGCTTTGGCTTACCAATCCTACTGTGTCTCTCGCGGGCGTTTATTGTTTTACAATACGGCGTCGAATAACTTCGTCGTATTGGCAACCGTCATCTCAACCGGATTACCACCCACACTCGGATCGCGCAACGCCGATTCAACCAGTGTGGCAACGTCAGCGTTTTTAACACCCAGGTCGGTCAGTGTTTTAGGAATCGCAAACGACTCGTTAAACTGATCGACAAACGCACAGAAGCCATCGAATCCGCCATCGATATCCAGATAGGCGGCCACTTTTCCAAACCGTTCGCGAATGGCTGCTTCGTTAAACTTCAATACCGCCGGCATGCATACCGCGTTGATGGTGCCGTGGTGGGTATGGTGTACCGCACCGATCGGGTGGCTCATGGCGTGTATTGCGCCCAGGCCTTTTTGAAACGCCGTCGCACCCATGGAGGCGGCGCTCATCATGTTGGCGCGGGCGTCCAGATTGTTCGGGTCGGTATACGCCACTGGCAGATTATCTTTTACCAGTCGCATACCCTCCAGAGCGATGCCCTGGCTCATCGGGTGATAGTGCGGGCTTGAGTAGGCTTCGACACAATGTGCGAAGGCATCGAGGCCGGTGCCGGCGGTGATGAACTGTGGCATGCCGACGGTGAGTTCCGGGTCGCAGATAACGGCCACGGGCAGCATCTTCGGGTGAAAGATGATTTTCTTTTCGGCCGAATCGGTATTGGATATAACACTGGCGCGGCCCACTTCTGATCCGGTGCCGGCGGTGGTCGGTACGGCGATTACCGGGGCTATGGCGTCGGCGTTGGCGCGCGTCCACCAATCGCCAATGTCTTCAAAGTCCCAGAGTGGGCGCGTTTGCCCTGCCATGAAGGCGATCACTTTGCCCAGATCCAGTCCGGAGCCGCCACCGAAGGCGATTACACCGTCGAAGTCTCCATCGCGGTAGGCGCGCACGCCTTCATCGGCGTTTTTATCGTTCGGGTTAGGATCGACATCGGCAAACAGGGCGCGGCCCAGACCTGCTGCGTCCATCAGATCCAGGGTGTTGCGAGTGATAGGAAGATCCGCAAGACCTTTGTCGGTGACCAGCAGTGGCTTATGGATGTTGGCGGCTTTGCAGGCCTCGGCGATCTCGTTGATTCGTCCGGCGCCAAAGCGGATGTTGGTGGGGTAGGACCAGTTGCCGGTCAGTGTCATGAGTGTTTTCTGCAGTTGATTGTTTGCCGGGTTTTCAGGCGCGCTCGAAACCGCGAGCGACTTCCCATTGGGTGACGGCGCTGTCGAAGGCTTGTTGTTCCCACTCGGCACAGCGGGTGTAGTGGGCGATGACATCGCTGCCCATCGCGTCGATCAGCATGGAGGAATCTCTGAATTTTTCGATTGCTGCGCGCAGCGTCGATGGTATTTCTGCCACGGTATCGTCGTTATACAAATCGCCCGATGCCGCGTCTTCGAGTTCCAGTTTATCTTCCAGGCCTTTGATGCCGGCTGCGATCAGTGCGGCCTGGGCGAGATACGGATTGACATCGGAGCCGGGGATGCGACATTCGACGCGCACCGCTTTGGTATCTTCGCCGCAAACTCTGAAACCGGCGGTGCGGTTATCGACTGACCATGCCGTTTTGGTGGGTGCGAACGTGCCTTTCATAAAACGTTTGTACGAGTTGATATAGGGAGCGAGAAATACGGTGTATTCCGGGGCGTAGCGAAGCATGCCCGCCATAAAGTGGCGCATCTCGGCAGACATGCCGTGTTTGCCATTGGCATCGTGAAAGATATTGCTGCCCTCTTTCCACAGGGATAAATGAATGTGGCTGGCGCTGCCGACGCGATCGGCATGCCACTTGGGCAGAAACGTTGCGGCGTGTCCCTGTTGCCAGGCGATTTCCTTGGTGGCGTGTTTGGCCAGGCTGTGATGATCGGCGCAGGCCAGTGCATCGCTGTAGCGAATATTCAGCTCTTCCTGACCGGATTCTGCCTCGCCCTTGGAGTTTTCAACCGGAATGCCCGCGCCATAAAGGGCATTGCGCAGGCTACGCATGACCGGTTCTTCCTTGGTGGTCTGCAGTATGTGATAGTCCTCGTTGTAGCCGCTGATTGGCTCAAGGTTCATATACTGACCGTTGCGGATTTCTTCCAGAGAGTCGCGAAACAGAAAAAACTCCAGCTCGGTGGCCATCATGGCGGTGTATCCGAGAGCCTGTAGCCGTTCTATTTGTTTTTTCAGCACGGCGCGCGGTGAGTGCGGTACCGGCTGATGGGTGTGGTGATCGATGATGTCACACAGAACCAGTGCGGTGCCTTCAAGCCAGGGCAGGACGCGCAGTGTGGATAGATCGGGTTTCATGATGTAGTCGCCGTAGCCGGATTCCCAGCTCGACGAGGCATAGCCATCGGGTGTGCCCATCTCCAGATCGGTGGCCAACAAATAGTTACAGCAGTGGGTCTCTTCCCAGGCGCTATCGATAAAGTTCGACACGTGGAATCGCTTGCCCATCAGCCGGCCCTGCATATCGACCAGACAAACCAGTATGGTATCTATCTGCTCGTCATCGGCGGCGGTCTTCAGTTCATCGAGGCTTAACAGGCCTTTCATTTTCACGGATTCCGGAAATTGTTTTGAAGTGGGCAGTGCCGGACCCGGTCAGTGCAGCGTGACCGGGCCGGCAACACAGGGTCAACCGTAGCGGTATGGGCGTCCCGCCTTTTGCATATCGTCGTTGTACTTGCGGAAGATGTCGACGACTTTTTTCTTGGTTTCGGACTCGGAGGCGATTTCATCCCAGAACTTAATCGCCGCCTGTTCAACTTGTGCCCATTCGTCGTCGGGGATGGTGGTCAATTCCATCTTGGTGCCGTTGACGCGCAGATCGGCCTCGCCACCCCAGTACCACCACTGGCGATAGTAATGGCTTTGTTCCATACATACCGTGAGCAGTTCTTTCAGGTGCTCCGGCAGCTCTTCCCATCGCTCCATGTTCGCGAAAAAGTGACCGATCCATGCACCAGAGATGTTGTTGGTTAAAAAGTAGTTGGTCACATCGGCCCAGCCGACAGTGTAATCTTCAGTGATGCCGGACCAGGCGATGCCATCCAGTTCACCGGTTTGCACGGCCACTTCGATGTCTTCCCACGGCAGGGTCACCGGCACCACACCAAACTGCGACAGGAATCGCCCGGCGGTGGGGAAGGTGAACACCTTCTTGCCCTTCAGGTCGGCCAGTGAGTTGATTGGATCTTTAGTGGCGAAGTGACAGGGATCCCAGGCGCCGGCAGAGATGTGTTTTACGCCGACCTTGCTGTATTCCTCTTCCCAGATCTCTTTCAGGCCATACTGGTTAAACAGTACCGGTACATCCAGTGAGTAGCGGCTGCCGAACGGAAAGTAACCGCCGAATACGGTCACTTCTGTGGGCGATGCCATGGAGTCGTCATCGGATTGAACCGCATCGATGGTGCCGCGCTGCAATGCCTGGAACAATTCGCCCGTGGGGACCAGTTGATCGGCAAAGAACAATTCGATTTCCATCTCATCGCCGGCGATCTTGTTGAATTTGTCGATCGCGGGTTTGATGACATGCTCGGCCAGTGCCGTGCCGGCGTAGGTCTGCAGGCGCCACTTGATTTTCGATTGCGCAATCGCGGGGGCTGAAATAACGCCGGCGGCGGGCAGTGCTACGGCCGCTTTTTTAATAAAGGAACGTCGATCTGTCATTGTCTTTCCTCTGGGTCTTTCCTGTACCGTCTCTATTTGCCGTAGACGGTTTCCGGCAGCCATAGTGCGATTTGCGGGAACACCATGACCAGTGTGAGTGCCAGCACCATCACCAGTACGAACGGGATGATAGAGCGATAGATATCCACCAGTGTGATCTCCGGTGGCGACATGGCACGCATTAAAAAGAGGTTGTAGCCGAAGGGCGGCGTCATGTAGGCCACCTGGGTGGTGATGGTGTAGAGCACGCCATACCAGATCAGATCAAAACCCAGTGCGCCGACCAGCGGGATATACAAGGGGGCTACGATCACCAGCATGGCGGTGTCATCGAGAAAGGTGCCCATGGCAATAAAACTTAGCTGCATCAGGATCAGGATCATCCAGGGGGATAATCCCAGTCTTTCGGTAAACAGGCTCTCAATTGCCTTAACGGCACCCAGTCCGTCGAACACCGCGCCAAATGCCAGTGCCGCGAGAATGATCCACATAAACATGCAGGTGATGCCGAGGGTGTTTTTAAGCGAGGTATCGAACACCCGCCAGGTCATGCGGCCCTTGAGCACCGCGGCGGTGAAAGCGGCGATAGCGCCGATGGCCGAGCTTTCTACCAGTGATGTCCAGCCGTTGACGAACGGGATCATCATTGCAAAGAAAATAAACAGCGGCAGCAGGCCCGCCAGCAGCAGACGGTATTTGTCTGCTTTGGGTATGTTGCGTTCTTCTGCAGACAACACCGGGCCAAGCGAGGGATTGATTTTACAGCGTACCGCGATGTAGATGATAAACATGGCCGCCATCATCAGGCCGGGCACGATACCGGCCAGCCACAGTTGCCCGACCGGCTGGCGGGCGATCATCGCATACAACACCAGAACCACAGATGGAGGCACCAGAATGCCAAGCGAGCTGCCCGCTTGCACCACACCGGTGACCATGCGTTTGTCGTAGCCGCGTCGCAGAAGCTCGGGCAGCGCGATGGTGGCGCCAATCGCCATGCCGGCGACTGATAGCCCGTTCATCGCCGAAATTAAAACCATCAGGCCAATCGTGCCAATCGCCAGTCCACCGTGGATACCACCCATCCACACGTGAAACATTTTGTAGAGATCGTCGGCGATGCCACTCTCCGACATAATATATCCCATGAACACAAACATCGGCACCGTTAACAGCGGATACCAGCGCATCACTTTAATGGCCTGTGAAAAAGCGATATCAAATCCGCCGCGATCGCCCCACAGCAAGAGTGCGGCCACCACTGCCACAAAGCCGATCGCGCCAAACACACGCTGGCCGGAAAACAGCAGCGCCATCATTGCCGCGAACATCGCCAGTGCGATCATCTCGTGGCTCATATCAAAGCACCTCACCGCGAAGACGCAGAATGTCTTTGAAGAGTTCCGATACCGCTTGCAGCAACATTAAAATAATACCGACACACAGCACGACTTTGATTGGCCACATGTACGGCCGCCAGATGGTGCGGCTGCGTTCCATGGTGCCGGGCTGTTCGGATCCTGTGATCAGGCCCGCCAGAAAACTGAATGGATCAGAGCCGAAATATCCCAGTGAATAGGCGGTTGAGCCAATCGCGCCCCAGAGTAGTACGCCAAGGTAGACCAGCAGACAAATGACGGTAATGAGATCGGTGATCGCCTTGCGCTTGATTGACCAGTTGTCGTAGAAGAGATCCATGCGCACATGCGAGCCCATTTGCACCGCGTAAGGGCCGCCGAGAATGAAGTAGGCGACCATGGCAAACTGTGCCGCCTCCAGCGTCCACAGCGAGGGCTGATCGGCAAACTTGCTGATAATGGACCACAACAGTATTGCCATCATCGCGAAAATGCCGTAGGTCATGACGCGGCCGATGCCGCGATTGAAACTGTCTACGGCCCTGATGTAGCCGCGCATCAGTATCATCGGCGCGCTCCGGCGTTGGTCGGCTGTGGTTCGTTGGGTAACTGTCCGGTGTTTGAAAGCGTTGTCAGCGCGGTTGTCAGCCATTGCGAAAGATGATTGGCGATATCGAGACACTGCGCATCTGATTCGATTAGATCGTTGCGAATTTCAATCATCACGTTGAGGCGGCCGTGGTCGACGCCGTGTTGTCTTAAGGTATGGGTTACACCATCGGCCGGGCCGTAGGGCTCGTTGCGGCGAATATCGAAACCGGTGGCAACGTTGAGCATCGCATCGGCAAGTCGGCTGTCGTCGTCATGCAGTATGCCTATTTCAAGTTCGCGTCTAATGCCGTTGTACACAGGCGTGAAGCTGTGCATGGTCACCAACACAGGCGGGCAGGGGTGAGCGGCCAGTTGCGTCGTTAATTGTTTTTCGAACGGGCGATAGTAATGGTCAATACGCATCTGGCGTTGATCAGCCGATAGCCTGGCGTTGCCCGGGATGTCGTAGATCTCGCTGCGGGAGGGCATGGCACTGGCGGCTTCCGGTGGTCGATTGCAATCGTAGACCAGGCGCGACACGGTGCTTTCGATTAATACTGCATCCAGTTTCCCGGACAAATGCCTTGCAGTGGACGCGGCACCCGGATCCCACGCCGCGTGACTGCTGGCGGCTTTTTCGTCGAGACCGAGGTTGTCGAGTGAAGGTGGGATAAACGCGCTCGCGTGCTCGCATATCAGCACCACCGGGTGTGTACCCTGTGCATTATGTATGGCCACCGCGCGTTCTGTCATCAGCCTCCGTCTCCGCTGCCAACTTCGCCACTGGCGAGTTGCCGCCATGTCGGTTTGTAAAGTATTATTCAGTCAAACCGGGGATGTCAATTATTTTTCAATGGGGGGATGCGGATGGCTGCTCGCACGACCGTTGCCGAGCAACTGAGTGAGCATACCGACAGTTTGACGCGCTCTGAGCGGCAACTGAGCGATGTCATTCTGCAAAATTACCCGGTATCCGGCCTGGGCACGATTACCACACTTGCCGAGGCGGCTGAAGTGTCCACGCCTACTGTCGCGCGGCTGGTGCAGAAACTGGGCTTCAAGGGGTTTGCGGATTTTCAGCAAACCCTGCGGCGTGAACTGGATGAGACCATTTCCAGTCCACTGACCAAGCGCGAGCGATGGGTAGATGACGCGCCGGATGAGCATATCCTCAACCGTTTCACCAAAGCTGTTATCGACAACATCAGCCAGTCACTCGGTGAAGTGGATCCGGCAGCATTCGATCAGGCCTGCGATCTGGTATCAGACCCTAAGCGTTCTGTGTTTGTTGTCGGCGGGCGTATCACTCGCACGCTGGCTGACTATTTCTTTTTACACCTGCAGGTGATTCGCAGTGGTGTTACCCATGTCGCGTCAAACTCCAATGCGTGGCCGCATTACCTGCTGGATGTCGATCCGGGTGATGTGATCGTGATTTTCGATATTCGTCGCTATGAAAACTCCACGCTGCGACTGGCGGAGATGGCGCGAGAGCGTGAGGCGAAACTGATACTGTTTACCGATCAATGGAGTTCGCCAGTGGCGCGGTTGGCTGATCTGACTTTCCGCAACCGTATATCAGCGCCATCGGCGTGGGATTCAGGCGTCACCAGTATGTTGTTGGTTGAGATTATGATCGCGCAGGTGCAGGAGCGCGACTGGGAGAGTACGCGTTCGCGAATGGAGGCGCTGGAGGACATGTTTGATCGAACCCGATTTTTCAGGAAGTTCTAGGAGCACGGCGGAAGTCTGCGTAGCGAGCGCGGGCCCTCGTCGGGGCGAGTTCGCAGCAGCAGAGGTGCTGCCACGCGGGCTCCCAGGGTCGATCCAGCGTCATTTAGTCAATTCATAATCCTTCAGGCGAAACCACTTGCGCGAAAAAATGAACCCTACGACCGATTCTGGTGACAGGCTGGTGACTTCACCGGTCATATTCTTGCGATAGAACGCAGTGCAGCTGGCGGTTTGCCAGACGGTTCGTTGCATCATTCTGCGCAGGTTGGCGATGTAGCGTTTTTGTAGTTCCGATTTGGGTTCAATCGCTTTGATGGATTGATCGCGCTTTACCGCACAGATAGCCTGAACAATGTAATCGACCATTGCCTCCATATAGGACATCTGCGAACTGTGGCCGGTGCCGGTGTTGGGACCGTTTATCTTGAAGTAGTTCGGAAACCCGGCCACTGCAACCCCTTTGTACGAGACAATGTTCTGCTCCCACTCGCGGTTCAGGTGTCGGCCCGCGCGACCATAGACCTGAAACGACAGTGCCTGTGTCATATCCGAGTATGCGTAAAAACCTGTGGCATAGATGATCACGTCCAGGGGAATGTCCCTGCCATCCCTGGTTCTGATGCCGTTGGTGTTGATCCGCTCAATTCCGCTGATGTCGACCTCGACATTGTCCCTGGATAGTGCGGGCAGATACTGATTGGTTGGGATGACGCGCCGGCAGCCCAATTCATAGTCGGGCATCATGTGCTCGCGCAGTTTGTCATCGGCAATATATTGCGCGAGGTTTCTTTTCAGCATGCGCGTATACATGAACTTGATCGCCCTGATGATCGACTGCGTGAACGGATAGCGACGAAATCCGACAAAACGGGATTCATGTATAGTGAAAATAGTGAACCGGTTGATCTGCCTGATTAGTGGCAGATTCATAAGATAGCGTTCCACTCGGGTGTAGTGTCTGTCTGCCCGCGGAATAATCCACTGTGCCTTGCCCATGAATAGTGTGAGTCTGTCAACCTGTGCGGCGATAGCCGGCACGACCTGGGCCGCCGAGCACCCGGAGCCGATCACGGCGATCCGTTTGCCCGTATAGTCCACGTTGTGATCCCAACGGGCAGTGTGGAACTGAGCGCCCATAAACGATTGCGCGCCGGCAATGACCGGCGTGCGTGGGTTGGCAAGGACACCACTGGCATCGACTACAAACCGTGCGGTGTAATGCTCTCCCGTTGCGACTGTGATGTGCCAGTGATGGCTGCCCTCGTCATAACGCAGTTGCGTGACTGATTGGCGGGTCCGGATGTGTTTTCCCAGATCGAATTTCTGCACGATAAAGCGCGTGTATTCAAGTAGCTCGACCTGAGTAGCATATCGTTTTGTAAAACGATACGGGATGCTGGACACACTGTACAAGCCGGTGGGTATATCGACTTCAGCCCCGGGGTAGCCGTTGTCGCGCCAGGTGCCACCGATATCTGCGTGGCGCTCAAGGAGTATGAAGTCGTCGTGGTTTTTTCTCTGCAGACCGATGGCCGCCAGCAAGCCGGAAAAGCCTGTGCCAATGATCACGGTGTCATGGTGGGTGTTTGAGGTTTCGGGATTGCTGGAGGCGGCTGTGCATACTTCATGTGCTGGCTGCATTGTCTCGTACTCGTGATGTCGGGGTTGTGGTGTGTTAATCACCGGATATGTACTGAGTTTCGGCTGGTTGTCTTAAGGAATGCTTAATGTGTGGTGGCAGTTTTGTTCGGCATTGTTTGACGAATGTTCGCTATAGATTGGGTTTGCAGCACCAGGCCATTTTCAGGGATATCGTTGCTGCCGGAGATACACTGCTCCTCTAACGTCCGGTACACGCCATGCGTGGCCATTGGGATGACTGTGGTGATATCCGACAATGATTGTGGCTAAACCGGCGGTATGCGGTAGTCTGGCGATAGCTCGCATTATCTGTATACTGCTAGCCGCACAGTACGTTTCCCGGAGGAAAAACACGTGTTTAAAAAGACGCTACACGCGCTGCTGGCAAGCGCATTGATTTCGCTTATCACACCCAACGCCGTCTTCGCCAAAGACCTTAAAGTACAGGCCAGTTCCAAGGCCGGTGACTGGGCGCACCGGTTTATGACTGACACATGGGGGCCTAAGCTCGGGGCGATGACGGGCGGTGATGTCACCATAGACGTCCTGCCGACCAAGGCCGTGGTTCCACACCGCGAAACGATTGATGCGGTCGCCAACGGTATTCTTGATGGTGATCTGAATGCAGTAAGCTATTTCTCTGGGCGTGACGCGGCATTCGCCGTGATTGGCGACCTGATCGCCGGTTACGACACAGTGGATCAGGTGCGAACCTTCTGTATGCACGGCGGTGGCAAGGAGATTCTGCAAAAACTCTACGATAAATACACCAAAGGCAAGGTGCACGTAGTGGGTTGCGGGCCCTATGCCAAAGAGGCGTTTGTATCGACGATCCCGATCAAGACCGTTGAGGACATGAAAGGCGTGAAGGTGCGCTCGCCGGAAGGTTTGGCGGCCGAGGTGTTCAAACGGGCTGGCGCCGCACCGGTTTCGCTGCCATTCTCGGAAGTGTATACAGCGCTTGAGAAAGGTGTGATCGATGCAGCTGATGCATCGGCTCACGTCAACAACGACGCTTCGGGTATGTACAAAGTGGCCAAATACCCGATCTACCCCGGTATTCACTCAATGGCTGTACTGCAGTTCATTGTGAACAAAAAGGTCTGGGACAAGCTTGGCGAAGAAGGCCAGACAGCGCTGGAAGTCTGGTATGCGTCTGCCTACGATGCGATGCGTCGCGAGGCTGATATGCAGGATCGTCAGATCGCCGCGGCACAGCAGGCCGGTGACGAGATCACCGTGATCGACTGGTCGACCGAAGAGCGCGCGAAGTTTCGTGAAATTGCGGTCGGCGCCTGGCACGACTTTGCGGCAAAGTCTCCGCTTGCGCAGGAAGCACTGGATGCTCACATGAACTACATGCGCAGCATAGGCCTTTTGCAGTAGGTCTTCCCTCTACGCCGCCGCGCCACTCGCTGGCGTGGCGGTTCGTGATTCAGGCTGTGCCGCAGCCGTTATCAATCTATGACAATGAATCAAACGATCGCACGACGTTAGCGGCCGTTATACGGGGGATGGATGTCTGCCATCACGGATAATATAGTCGGCGCTGACGGTAGTGCCGCGCCAGAAGCCGGTGCCGGTTTCAACCGGGCAGTTGATCATGACAGCCGTTTCGTCGGCCTGTCGGTGGGAAATCTATACCTGCTCGCCGCCGCCTGCACAATGTGGGAAGTGATAGCCCGCTACGTATTCAACGATCCAACGCAATGGGTTTTCGAAGCCGTGATGGTGTTGTGCGCATCGGCCTGGATGTTGTCTGCCGGCTTTGTCACGCTGAAAAAACGCCACATTGGCATCACGGTGCTGTACCTGATGGCAAGCGACAGAGTGCGCTGGTGGCTCGATGTATTTGCCATGTGTGTGGGTGTGTTCGCACTGTATATGCTGGTATCCGATACGCTGATCCGCGCGCTGGAGAGTATCGACCTGACCGAGCGCGGTGGTACCGCATGGAATTCCCCTTTGCCCATGATCCTGAAGATCGTGCTGGTGGCCGGGCTGTTTATTTATCTGGTGCAATTGCTGGTTAATCTTTCGCGCCACTTTCGCTCTCACCTGCTGCAGATCACTGTGCTGGGTGTGCTGGCGCTAATCTGTCTGCGCTTACTGTTGCAGGTGTTCGGGCATTATGGCGGTGCCGACAGCATCTGGTTTGCCTGGGATGAAAGCCTGATCGAAAGCTCAAGCGTCGTGATCGATCGGTTCCACGTCGATCGCGATGAAGTGGGGATCGCCACCATTTCGCTTGCGATCGTCGCGGCACTGCTGGCGTTGATGATGACCGGCATGCCACTGGGCATTGTCACGTTGATCATATCGGTGGTGTGCGCGCTGCTGTTCTTTGGCAACACCGGCATGTACCTGGTATCGGTCAATGCGATGGACCTGCTGGAAAAGTATCCGTTGGTCGCCGTGCCGTTTTTCGTGCTGATGGCATCGATCCTGGAACGTGCCGGTATCGCTCAGGATCTGTTCGATGCCATGTCTATCTTTGCCGGTAATCTTCGCGGTGGGGTCGCGTTACAAACGACAATAGTCGCCGTGATTCTGGCTGCAATGTCCGGCGTGATGGGCGGCGAAATCGTGATGCTGGGCCTGGTGGCGTTGCCTCAAATGCTGCGTCTGGGCTACGACCGCAAGCTGACCATCGGTTTGATCTGTGCCGCCGGTGCGCTGGCCACACTGATCCCACCGTCGATTGTAATGATCGTCTATGGCCTAAGCGCAAATGTAGGCATTGGTGATTTGTTCTCAGCCGGCTTTATTCCGGGCCTGATGCTGGCAACCTTTTACGTGACGTTCGTTCTGATTCGCTGCAATCTCAATCCGTCACTGGCACCTACCGCGGCCGAAATCGCTCTGCGGACGGGTGAGAAAACCAGGCTGGGGCGGCATCAGGTGCTGGCTGTACTCTTGTGTGTGCTGTTGATCGTCTGTGTCATGGGCAGCATCTACGCCGGTATCACATCGGTCACAGAAGCTGCCGCTGTCGGCGTTTTTGGCGCCATCATCGTCGCGGCGGTGCGACTGCAATTTAATTATGCGCTGCTTCGCGACTGCCTGGCCAACACGATGGCGGTGGTGGGCACGATTATCTGGCTGATTCTCGGCGCTGTTGCATTTGTAGGTTTGTACAACCTGATTGGTGGTGCTGACTTCATGCGCGATTTGATCAAGAGTGCCGGCCTTGGCCCGCTGGGCACCATCTTCGTGATGATGGCCATCCTTGTAGTGCTGGGCACATTTATGGAATGGATCGCGATCATATTTATCACTGTGCCGGTGTTCGCGCCCGTGGTCCGAGACCTGGCCCCGGCGCTGGGCATGGCGCCGGAGTGGGCGGCAGTCTGGTTTGGCGTTCTGTTCGTAATGAACATTCAGATCTATTTTCTCAGCCCGCCATTTGGACCGGCCTGTTTCTGGTTGAAGTCCGTAGCGCCGCCGGATGTGACACTGCAAGAGATATTCATCAGCGTCATCCCGTTTATCGGCTTGCAAATAATTGGCATGTTGCTGGTGATGTTCTTTCCACAGATCGCACTTTGGATGCCGCAGGCGCTGAGTTGACGAGGAATGACTGATGACTGATAACTCAGAGCCCAAAGAGCACGGGCACGAACAGCGCGAGAGCATCGGCAGCGACTACTACGGGCTCGCTACCGGTATAGCAGGGATACTGTTTGGCCTGGCGCTGATCGCTTTTATGTTTTCGCTGGCCGACGGATTTGCCTGAGGGGTAGGAAACCGCCGCTGCGGAGTGTGCCACGGGTGGCTGTGGACAAGTCTTGTGAGAAACGGCTGGCGTCCGTTCGCGCCAAAGGTGCCAGCTAGGCGCGGCTGTTGTCGTTTTTCAGATAGTTATCGCGAACGTAGGCGCGTACATCGTTCAAGCCCAGGCTCTGTCCGTGAGTCCTGTTCGCCGCGAACAGATCTTTTCCCAATTGGTCGCTCGCGTGCTCGATTAGCGCTTCTGTATGACGGTTGATCGTGATGGGTGAATTATCAGTTGCCCCGGCCAAAGTCGCTACTTCTGCGAAACGTTGCAAGTCGTACAAAGGCTTAAAGAGTGACTCCAGACATGACCAAGAGTGGATAGTGTCGCCATGTTCTGGAAAGTTCAGTAGGGCTTTCGACTGTATCCGCAGCGCCTCTTCAGGACTGGCATTGCCGGCCCGCAGATCAGCGATAAAGCGCAAGGTTCGGTTAGCGCCCTGTGGGTTTCCGCCAGCATCCGCCCAGCCGCAGGCGGCTTCCAGATGTTCCAGTGCGAGTTCAGGGTTGGTTTTCATTTCAAGCATGCCCTTGGCAAAGTATGAATACCCGATCGCCGATGGGTTGCTTGCCTCTTCAGCAGCGATTCCAGCATCGTTGGCAAGCTGGGTGGATTGTTGGGCATCCAGCAATTTTGCAGCAGAAAACGCGGCCAGCGACAGTGAAACGACGCGACACGTTTTATTGTTGAATTGTCGGGCTTCTGCCGCAGCAGTCAGATGATGGGCGAGACTTGCCTGGTAGTCGTCGGACCAGTAAGCCATTTGGCCGGCCACACCGGCAAGCCAGCCCTGGCTCGGATTGGCGCCGCGCGCCAGCGCGTCGTTGCCTCGGCGGATGTAGTCTCGTGCTGTCTCGGGTTGTCCATCTCCATGAAGCGCCCTGGCCGCGGCTGCCGCACATAGCACCGGTGCATCGATGAGCTCATCACTGGCAGGGTGTTGCAGCAACCGGGCCGGCCAGTTGCTGTATTCTGCACCTCGATGTACATAGCTGAAGAAGAACAAGGGGGCAGTTAGTTTCCCGGCCAGTTCGATGTCAATCTGCACTGCGCGGTCGAATGCGGCTCGCATATCCGGCAGTTCGCGATAGAGTACTGTTGCCGCGGTGCGCTCGTCGGCCGAGTCATACTGATCGCACAGATTGGCGATTCTGCGTGCGCAAACCTGCCCGTGCGCATCTTCCACAGGGCCGCTCCTGGCTTGAGTCTCCAGCCGCTCGCGCCCAAAGGCTCGCACGGTTTGCAGGATGCGGAATCGGCCCGGGTCACTGGGGTCTTTGCTTATCAGCGAGGCGTCAAGCAACTCATCAATAGCATCTGCGAAGTCGTCGGATTCGACACCGAGCGATGTGCACAGATCCTCAGCGGCTTCGAAAATGAAAGCACCTGAGAAGACACACAGCAAGTCCAGGATGTTGGTGAAGACCGGGTCAATCAGTGCGTATGACCATTCGAGTGTCTCGCGCAGCGTCTGTTGGCGACCGATGGCCCGGCGGTGTCGTGTTGCCTTTAATGCCAGCGGGTCATGTGCACGCTTTTGAATTTGTTCCAGGGGAAGCCGTCGCACGTTGGCTGCGGCTATCTCGATACCCAGTGGCAGGTAGTCGAGCCCCTGGCAGATTAACGCCACCTGCGTGAGATCGGCTGTTGAAGGATTGAAAGCGCGTGAGGCCAATTTTGCGCGGTCGATGAATAGCTGGATTGCGGGATTCAATAGCGAGGCGTCACGACCTCCTTCGTCCAGAGGCTCCAGATCGTAAATAGCTTCACCTGGAATATTGAGCACATGGCGGCTGGTGGCGAGTACCTGAACAGGCGTCGCGGTAACGATCTCGGTAATGGCTGCGGAAATAGCGGCCAGCACATGCTCGCAGTTGTCTACAATCAGCAGCGTTTTGCAATCTTGCAGACGGTCAATCACCTGCACTCGCGGAGTGGCGTCAGCCGCCGGTGGTATCAGCAGTGCCGCGGTGAAGGCCGGCCAGACGTCCTGATCGGGTTCAAGCGATGAGAGGTCGATAAGAAATCTGCCATCGTCGAAATGTCCCGCGAGCGATTCAGCCACTTTGATTGACAGCCGCGTCTTGCCGATTCCGCCCGGGCCGAGAATCGTAGTCAGTCTATTTGTCTTTGCGAGTCTGGCGAGTTCTTCAACCTCCTGTTTGCGTCCGATGAACGAATTCAGTTCGGCTGGAAGATTTCCCTTTGTCGCTTCCCGTTTACCGCCAATGGGTCCGAATTCAGTTTCAAGACCAGCAGCGAGTACCTGATATACATCGATTGCCTGTATTCCTTTGAATCGATGTTCACCAAGATATTCAAAGGCGATGTCAGCAGCAGTTAGATCGAGCAATCTGTGGGTAGCTCCGCCCACTAGAATTTGTTTGCCATTGGCGGCTCCCTCCAGGCGGGCGGTGACGACCACTGCCGGGCCGAAGTAATCGCCGCGACGGCGGCGCGCCTGTCCAGTGTTGATTCCGATTCGAAGATTCAGCTCATGTGAGCCACCCACTCGCAGGCGGGTGATGGCAGTCTGAATGTTGATCGCTGCCTTGATCGCCAGTAGCGGCTCGGGGAACGCTGCCCATACACCGTCGCCAGTGTGCTTGAATGGTTCGCCTCCCGCGCCTTCGATGGCCTTGAGGAGAATGTCGTCATGGGTTTCCATGATGTCGAACATGGCATCCGGAAAGCGCTGGTGCAGATGGCTGCTACCCTGGATGTCGGTCAGCATGAAGGTTAATTCTGAACCCGCCGAGTGATTGGCGAGTGTTGGTTCAGGCGTCTTCAAAGTTACAGAACTAATTCCAGCGCACCCGAGTCGAGGACCGCAGTGAAAGCCCGCTCGGCGATCAACAGCGCCTCTGGATTGTCGATCGCATCGGCCGATGAGGCCGCGATGATCGGATAGACAAGGCAATAGACCGAGCACAACTTGTAGGCAAGCTCGAGTTCGTCGATCGAAGGTGCATCGATGCCATTGTGAGTGAGTTGTTGCTGGTAATATTTGATGAGATGCGATTCATGTTCGCGTCGTGTTGTGGTGCTGAGGCTTTGCGTCAGAAAATAGGCAAGGTCGTAGCAGCCGTGCGCATGGCGGGCCGCCTGCCAGTCGACAAAGCCAACATTGTCTCGGTCCAGGAAGAGATTCATTAGGCGCACGTCGCCGTGCGTCAGCGTTGAAGGTTGTCCGCCCAGTTGGTTCAGTAACGAGGGCAGGGCATCCATGATTGATGGCCATGATGCAGAAATGTCCGGCGGACAATTTTCAAGGTTTGCAAGTGCGCGTTCTGACACCATCGACATCACGAGGCTCAGGCTTTGCGTCATCTGCGCAGGCGTGCATAGCCATTCCAGTTCGCTCAACCCGGGATGCTCCCACCAGCGGCTATGCAGTCTGGCTAATGCTTTAACCACGGCCTGTGCATCAGAAGCACAACAGCCCGAAAGCTGATCGATCCGGCTTGGCCCGAAGTCTTCCATCAGCAGTACGTAGTGGGTGAATGCTGTGTCGGCCTGCGCCTGATAACAAGTCGGGCACCTGACAGGTGAGTCCGCAGCGGTCGATTGATAAAAACCGAGCTCAGTCTGGTTGAGGCGGAAGGTAGTGCAGATAAAGCGGGCCTGATCGGAAGGGTTGGCAAACTTCGCAATGATGGCACTCGGTGCGTCTGGCTCGGAGTGCACCAAATGAAGTCGCACCATATGACTCCAGAAGCCCCCGGTCATTTTTTCAACGGCGAACGACTCAAGCGACGCAATACCCGTGGCGTTAACAAGCCAGTTGAGGTCGAGCTCGCCGGGGTTTGTCGGAAAATCAAGCACGAGCGTTATGAATCCAGAATGAACTGCGGTTGCTCAATTGGCGCTTGTTATCTCATCACAAACGGGTTCGCCATTGGCTCATCGGACATATTCATCCAGATAGTCTTCGGCCGCGTGTAGTCGTACATTGCCTGGAATCCGCTTTCGCGCCCATAGCCCGATCCTTTGAACCCGCCGAATTCGGCAATCGGTGATACGACCCGATAGGTGTTCACCCAGACTATGCCGGCTTTGACGGCCTTCGCCACACGAATTGAACGCGCGCTGTTACGGGTGAAGATGCCGGCGGCCAGGCCATGTTTGGTGTCGTTGGCGAGTTTGAGTACTTCTTCTTCTGTTTTAAATCGAATCACGCTTAACACCGGGCCGAACAGTTCGGTGTCGACGATGCGCAGGTCCTGTCGAGGGCAGTCGAGGATGGTGGGTTCGTAGTAGAGGCCATTTTGCAGGCTGGCGGGTCGTTTGCCGCCGTGCAGGAGCGCGGCACCCTCGGTTTGTGCGTGGGCGACTTCGCGTTCAATGTTGTCCATCTGGCCCTGGGTGCACAGTGGCCCCATTTGGGTGTCATCTTCGAGTGGATCGCCGATTTGAATCTTGCTGGCGAGATCGACCATGATGTTTAAAAATTCGTCGGCGATGTCTTCGTGCAAATACAGTCGAGAGCCCGCCACACAGCTTTGACCGGTGGCGCCAAAGATACCGGCGATCGATGCGTTGACAGCGCTTTCGATGTCGGCGTCTTCAAACACGATAAACGGTGATTTGCCCCCAAGCTCCAGAGAGACTTCGGCGAAGTTTTCTGCGGAGTTGCGCACCACGTGGCGGGCGGATTCGGGGCCGCCGGTGAAACTGATGCGTTGTACCAGCGGGTGGCTGGTCAGTGCTTTACCGCAGGGGTCGCCGTGGCCGGTTACGATATTTACAACGCCCGGCGGGAAGCCGGCCTGTTCGACCAGCTTGCCAAATTCGAGCATGGCGGCGGAGGCGTGCTCCGATGCCTTGAGCACCACGGTGTTGCCGGCGGCCAGTGCCGGCCCCACCTTTACCGCCACCAGAAAAAGCTGCGAGTTCCAGGGCACGACAGCGGCGACTACGCCCAGCGGTTCGCGATCGGTAAAGACGAACAAATCAGGTTTGTCGATCGGCAGGGTGGTGCCGTGCAGTTTGTCGGCGCAGCCGGCGTAGTAGTGAAAGAACTCGGCGATGTACTTTGCCTGCCAGCGGGTTTCCTTGAGCATTTTGCCGGTGTCGATGGATTCGGTGCGGCCGAGCTGTTCGGATTGATCGGCCAGCAAATCGGCGAGCTTTCGCAGGTAACGCCCGCGTTCGGTGGGCACGGCATCGGCCCAGGGACCTTCGGAGAATGCGCGGTGGGCGGCCTCTACTGCGCGCTCGACATCGGCGGCTGAGGCTTCGGGAATCTGTGCCCATTGTTCGCCGGTGGATGGATTGACGCTGGTGAAGCTTTGCCCGTCACTGGCGTCTGTCCATTCGCCATCGATCAGCATTTGATAGTGTGCCAGCGCTGCCATGTTCACGATTACCGGGTTGAGTGGATCGGGCCAGTGTATGGCAGCCGGTCACGCAGGGCAATTTCAATTGCGGCCGGTCGTCGAGACACCGATTGACGACACCAGTCGGCCGCTCCTGCCCGTTCACAATCTGCTAGCATCGGGCTTCTATTTTGCGGAGTATGGGGCCGGTGTTCACATTTATTCATGCCGCCGATATCCATCTGGACAGCCCTTTGCGCGGCTTGCAACAGCGTGACGATGCACCGGTTGATTTGCTGCGCGGCGCCACCCGGCGGGCGCTTGAAAATCTGGTGGCGCTGGCCATTGATGAGCAGGTGGATTTTGTGTTGTTCGCCGGTGATATCTACGACGGCGACTGGAAAGACTACAGCACTGGGCTTTTTTTTCGGCGCCAGATGGTGCGCTTGCAACAGGCAGGCATTCAGGTGTTCCTGATAGCGGGTAATCACGATGCAGAATCGGTGATTAGCCGGAGCCTGAAGTTGCCCGATAATGTCGTCACCTATTCCAGTCGCAGCGCTGAATCGCATCGTCACGAGCGCTTGCCTGTCATGGTGCACGGGCGCAGTTTTCCGGATCGGCAGGTGCCGGAGAATATCGCGCTGGACTATCCGTCGGCCGAGGCTGGCTGCTTCAACATCGGCCTGTTGCACACCAGTCTGGTCAATATGCCGGGGCACGACACCTACGCGCCCTGTTCGGTGCAGGATCTGGCCGGTAAGGACTACCACTACTGGGCGCTGGGCCATATTCACCTGCCGCAGGTGATTAGCGAGGATCCATGGATCGTCTTTAGCGGCAATCCGCAGGGGCGCCACATTCGAGAAGCCGGACCGCGAGGCTGCAGGCTGGTACAAGTCGACGACCATCTGCAGGTCACCTCTGCACAAATGCGTGAACTTGCGGTGATTCGCTGGCAGGACCTGGTGGTCGATCTGACGTCGATAGAAGACGTAGCGGAACAGCAGCGGGCGATCAGCAGTGTGCTCGACGATGCAGTAGAGGCAGCAGCAGGCGTGTTGCTGATAGCGCGCATACGTCTGCAGGGTGCCACTGTGCTGCACGGCAGCCTGTTGCTCGAGCAGGATAAGCTTGAGGCCGACATTCTCGCTATAGCGCAGGATATTGGCGAGGAGCTGCTGTGGATACAGAGTGTGGTGGTGGCAACCTCGCCGGTCTACGATCTCGACGACATTGCCGCACGTGATGAGCTGACGGGCTCGGTGCTGGCGGCGCTGCGCGACGATGCGCTGGATCAGGTGCTGGCGCGCGCGATGCCTGCTGAAGTGGGCGATATGATGGCACAATTGCCGGCTGAGATACGCCGTGAGATCGAAGCGGAGCTGGATGATGAAAAGCGCAGTCGGTTGGTCGCCGAGGTGCGCGAACTGATCGTCGCATCGCTTGCGACCGGTGGCGTCAGCGCGTGAGGTTTCGCTCGCTCAACATACCAGCGTTTGGACCTTTCACCGGGTTTGGCGCTGACTATGGTGATGGCAAGCCGGATCTGCATCTGGTATTCGGCCCCAATGAAGCGGGCAAGAGCTCGCTGCTGCGCGCAATTGCCGCACTGCTGTATGGCATCCCGAACCGCTCGGTCGACAACTTCCTCCATGAGTACACCGATCTTGCGCTGTCTGCTGAAATCGAGAGTCGTGACGGCGCGCGTCTGAACTTCACACGAGTCAAGGGGCGAAAGAACACGATAAGAGGCGCCGATGGTGTTGCGCTCGATGATGCTGTGCTGGCCCCTTTTCTGGGTGGCGTTGATGAATCCTATTTTAACCGCGTGTTCGGCTTGGACAGCGATGAGTTGCAAAAGGGGGCAGATTCGCTGCTGAGTCGCGATGGCGATCTGGGGCAGGCGCTGCTCGCCACGGGCACCGGTGGCACACTGGTACAACAGACGCTGGATCAGTTTATTCAGCGCTCAGAGCAGTACTATAAAGGGCGTGCCTATAAGGATGTCAGTATTCGGCCCGCGATAAGAGAGCTCAAGGAGCATCAGCGCGCGATGCGTGAGAACACTATCGCGACCCGACAGTGGCAGCAACTGGAGCGGCAACTGGCCGAAAAACAGCGTGCGGTTACATCGCTCGATACCGAATGCAGTGAGCTGGAACGTGAGCTCGACTGGATTGTGCGGTGCCAGGATGCGCTACCCACGGTGGCTCAGTTAAAAGCCAAGACGCAACAGATAGCGGCCCTGCCCTCGCTGCCGCTACTGGCCGATGACTTCCCGCTGCGCGCACGCGAGTCTCGGGATCAGGCACAGCGCAGTGCCGCTGCCTTGCAGCGTGAGCAACTCAATGTGGCACGTATTCAAGAGCAACTGAGTCAATGTGCCACTGCACCGGCGGTGCTGGCTGAAGGGGCGATGCTCGATGATCTGCATGCCCGTATGGAGGTGTATCGAAATCGCGGCGAGCGGCTCGCTGAGTTGCGCCATGAAATGTCTGCTCGGGAATCTGAACTCGCTACCGGCATGCAGGCATTCGGCCTGACGGGGCCAACCGCGGAGCTTGAAGCACTGCGCATTGCGCAATCAGTGCAACTGGCATTCGAGGAGGCGGCGGAGAAACTGGAGATCTCGCAGCTGACGCTGGAGGCGAACAAGAAAGAGTTGTATACGCTGCGGCAGGGGGTCGAGGTGGATGAGGCCGCTCTGGCCAATGTCTCCGGCGAGGCGCCGGTCGCACTGCAACGTGCCATCGATGTGGCCGGTGAAGTCCGCCAGCTCTATCGCAATTTGCCGCAGCTTAAAGCCTCCACTGACAAGCTTCGGCGCGAACTCAAACAGGCGCGTGCGCTGTTGCCTGGGGTGTCGGCCGATGGTGAGGCGCTGGCGCAATTGAATGTGCCGACCATGGCCACGATTCGAAAATACCGTGAGCAGATTGGCTCCGAGCAGCGGCAGATCGATCAATTGCAGCAGGAGCGTGCAGATCTGCTGCAACAGCAAAAAGAGTGTCGCGCCGATCTCCAGCGACTGCAGCAAGGCGGGGCATTGCCGAGTGATCAGGCGCTTTCAAAGGCGCGGCGGGATCGCGATGCGATGTGGCAACAGGTGGTTGCCGACTGGCAGGCCAGCCGCGACGGCGACCGGCGCGAGATCGATTTTGCGCTGCAATTGTCCTATCCGGCCGCAGTGATCGATGCCGACCGGCTCGCCGATGCGCTGCGCGATGACGCCGAACAGGTTGCGCGCGCTGGACAACTGCAGAACCAGATGGGTGAGTGTCAAGCCAGCCTGGGCGAAATTGATAACACGCTCGAACGATTGCGCGACACTCAGCGTGATACGCAAACTGCCTGGCAGGCGCAATGGAGGGCGTGTGCATTGCAAGCCAATTCTCCGGCTGAGATGGAGGAGTGGCGTGAGCACTGGCTGGTCTATCGCGACAAGATGGCGGCGCTGAGCCATGAAGAAGATGAGATACGTCGCCACGAGCAACGACTGGCTGATGCGGTGGCGCAGTTGCGCGCGGCACTGGATATGACCGATAGCGACGACTTTAACGAACTGGACAGTCTGGCCCGCGATCAGTGGCGTAAACGCGAGGCGGCGATTGGCAAGCGCGATGAAGTACAGGATCGAATTCGCCGCCAGAGTATCGTGCTGGAGCAACTGCGAACCGAGACGGCGCGACTGACAGAGAACGAGCAACAGGCCCGCGAGGTCTGGAACCGTTGCTGTAGAGACCTTGGGCTCGCCACGGGCACCAGTGTTCGCAGCGGGCGTAAATTGTTGCAGCAGCGAATCGAACTACTGGCGCGCTATGACGAGTGGCGCAAACTGTCCGTTGAATCCACCGCGATCGAAAAAGAAGTGCTCGACTACGAGGATCGGGTAGATGAATATA
>CAZYDV010000054.1:0-12336 GCA_964646405.1 uncultured Granulosicoccaceae bacterium
TGCGTTTCACCTATACGGTGAAAGACGATGATGGTGCAGAGTCGAATGCCGCGAGCGTTACGGTTGACGTGACGCCGAAGAACGGGGCACCACTGGCGGTAGATGACTCCGAGACACCTTCCGGGGCCCCGTTGACGGTTAAAACCGGTCAGCCGCTGGTCATCGATGTGCTGTCGAATGACAGTGATCCCAATGGAGATGAACTGGTGCCTGCCAGCGTGCAGACCTCTTTGCCGGAGCAGGCCATCGCTCAGCCAGACGGTTCCATCATCTATACACCGGCAACGGGTACTGATACGTTAGATCCCGCAACATTCACCTACACAGTCGAGGATGACAGAGGCGCCCGATCAGAGGAGGCTACTGTCAGGGTTGTTGTCACGCCACCAAATGTTGCACCGCTTGCTGCAGATGACTTGGTTGATGGTACCGGTGCAGCGCTGACGACGGCAATTGGACAGGCTGTGACTATCGACGTTTTGTCTAACGATATCGACAGTGATGGCGAGTTAGTCTTAAGCAGTATTGAGACTACGTTACCCGAAGAGGCGATTGCACAATCTGACGGCACCATTGTGTACACACCGGCGCCGGGCACCGATATCGTCAATCCGATCGAGTTTTTCTATACCGTGCGTGATGACAACGGTACACCATCGGTACCTGCCATGGTTAGAGTGATCGTAACGCCAGGTGAAATCCTGTATACCCATCACGAGATGATCCCGAATCCGGTGTTCTCGGCAGGCGTGCGGGTGGCAGAGCGTTGTGAAACCCAAATCTGTCGTTGGCATCAACCCGCCACCTGGACAACTGCGCAAGTGCCCGACGAAAATTCGCGGGTAGTAATTGACAGGCGCGTACAAATTCGAAATAGGGATGCGGTTGCCATGAGTATTGGCGTGTACCCGGGCGGTACCCTGGAATTTTCGCCCAATCGAGACACGCAGTTGCACACAGCTGATCTGTTGGTCCTGCAGGGCGGCACGCTACAGGTCGGTACCAGTATTCAGCCCATTGCAAACGGCAGGAATGCCGAGATAGTCTTTCGCGATGTCACCTTTGATGATAACGACAGTGAGCAGCACTTGCGCGGCCTCGTCGCCGTCGGCGGTACGATACGGATACATGGCTATGCGCGTGATGAGGCTTTCTTCCGCACGATCTCCGGGCCGGGCAAAGACGAGGATTTTGTTTCTCTGTTTGGTTCGGCGGCTGACGCCGGTTGGCAGGTGGGCGACCAGCTAGTGATACCGAAGTCGGCGCAATGTGCACGCCAAACCCTCGGTTTCTGTGAGGATCAGACTGAGGACAGAACCATTTCGGGTTTCGCGAGTGAAGGCTACCAAATTTCTTTCGACCAACCGCTCTTGTTTGCACATCCCGGTGCTAAGGATAGTAATGATGAGGTTGAGTTTACGCCGCATGTGCTGAACAAGACACGCAATGTGATCTTCAGATCAGAGAACCCTGATGGTGTGCGAGGTCATCTGCTTTTTCATGGTCGCACTGACGTTGATATGCGTTACGCCGCGGTTAGAAGCATGGGGCGAACGAATATAGACAACCTGGGCGAGGACAATCAAAAGGGCAGGTATCCCCTGCACGCGCACCATCTGATTGGTCCGGAAGTCGCGCAGGACAACGGCTATCAATTCAGTTTTGTAGGCAATGTCGTAGATTTTGGCGCCGAGAATCGCGAAGAAGACCAAAATCGGAAATGGGGGATCAGTATTCACGGCAGCCACTACGGGCTGATCGAGGGCAATATTGTCGATCATGCCTCCGGAGCGGGAATTGCGCTGGAGAGCGGGTCAGAGGCTGGTAATTTCTTCAACAAGAACTTCGTTGTCAGGGTTATCGGTGGCAACGGTGATCGGTTGGATGATCGTGATCCCACTGAGGGCAGTAAACTCGGCAGGGCCGGGACTGGGTACTGGTTCAACGGTGGCGGACGCAACACGTTCCACGACAACATCGCGGCTGATGTGATCGAGTGTGTTTACTGTTGGGGATTCAAGTTTGACAATATCCGAAATGGTGAACTGCTGTTTCCCGTCACGCAAGGCGCTGATCCGCACATGATGGGGGGTGAGTTGATCAATGCCGATGCCGTTGGTCTGAACAATTTCGTCGGCAACGAAGCCTATGCGGTACCCAACGGCCTGACTGTCTGGTGGGAATGTACCTTCGGAGATTTCCCCACCGACAATTGCAGCAGTCATCTAGAGTCTTTCTCTGTCTGGCATTTTCATCGCTGGGGATACTTTGGTTATCCGGTTAATAACATGACGCTGAATAACTTCGTGATGCGCGGTGATTCAGCGATACTTGACGGTCGCTTCGAGCGGGTGTCGGGTATGGTATTTTTCGATTATATGAGCCGCGACTTAACAATCTCTAACGCAGATATTCAAAACGTTCGCACTGGCGTCCAGTTGCCGAGCATGCGAGATGCACGCTCGGTGTCCGGGGCCGATGTCGGCTTTACCACCGTGAAGGACAGCAATTTCGTCACTACAATTGGCATTGAAGTCTGGCCCGCTGCATCGGTCAACGGATCCGATACGTTGCCGCCACAGACCACCGTCATCAGCAACGTGCAATTTGAAGCCATTGATCCCGGCAATGATTACGACGAGACACATATTCGCTACAACGATGCGCTCGAAGGTCTTTTCGGCAGCAGCAAAATAAATCGCGATTTGCGCAATGACGTATGGGTCTACAACTACGACAAGGCGCCTGGTGAAGATGGCGATGATTTCTATCTGGTACCGGCGTATGCGCCTCAAGGTCCTGATCGATGTGATGACCTGCTGGGCTGGTGCGATACTGAGTTAACCACTGGCGCTAACGTTCGTGGCGCGCATATCTATCCGCTGCGTCCCAACGTGTTTCCACCCGACGCCGGCGTCCAGTAGCCGTGTATTGACTGACAGGGCGTTGCAAAGTTATTGCACTGCCGGAATGTCGGCTGGCTCTTTTGGAGTGCAATAGTTTTAAAGGCCAGCCAGGCGGACCGACAACCTTCACGCAAAGTACTCGCTCAGCCGGCACAGGTTATGCCGGTCGGTCCTTTCCGTTGTTTGAGTCTTTGCGGCACCGTTGCAGCGTTACTGTTAGCTATCGCGCTTTTTTGTAGCGATCCAGGATGTTGTCTGGTTTAAATGTCTCGAAATCGACCGTATCAGAGAGGCAGAGACCGACCAGCGCATCGACGATCTCTTGTGGATCGAGCTGGTTGCCGAGCATCCGTGTTCGAGTCGCGGCGGCATACTCTGCGTCGCGGCTGCCATCGACTACACGAGTCTCGGCCGCCTCAACCATACTGTCGTTGAAACCGGTAGCGTAGGGCCCCGGGTTTATCTTGCACACGTCGATGCCAAACGGTTCCTCCTCTGCACGTAGAGACTTTGCCATCGCCTCCAGTGCGTGTTTGGTCATTGCATAGGGGCCCGACATCAGGCCAGAGAATACCCCGGCAATCGATGACACGATGATGATACGGCCGCGGCCTCGCTCACGCATCCCCGGCAGCACAGCCTGCGTGACGCGCAGTGTGCCGAACACATTGACTTCAAACGCGGCCCGAACATCGTCCAGTGGAATGGTAGCCAGTGGCCCAAGCTGGCCGCGACCGGCATTGTTCACCAGTACATCGGGCGAATACTGCGCGAGCCTGTCGACGCTCCGCGCGTCGGTGATATCGACAACAACAGACTCGATGCCTCTGTTGGTCAGTGCCGAAGCCTGTTGCTCGTGCTGACAGACCCCGATAACGTGATGGTTGTCTGCGTGTAGTTGTATTGCCGTGCCCAGGCCGAAACCGCTGCCTGCACCGGTGATCATAATTGATTTGCCCATGATGCGATGGTAGCAAGAAAAAACCTTTGCATCCCGGCTTTCGAAAGGCCGCGCTGGCGAGCAGTAACGCTGGCCCGGCGGGGGTTATTGCGGTGGCAGATCGTCGTCCGGGTTTGTGCCGTAGAGATCGTCGAGGGCGAAGGGTTCGGTCAGGCGCAGCAATCGGGTAGCCGTTGTTCTATCTACGTGCTGGCGCCACTTGCCGAGCTTTCTGACGGCTGTTTTGTCCCTGAACGAGGTGTCCGTCGGTTGCGTCAACTTTGTGCGATCGATCGACAGGCCGAGAAACCTTTCTATCGATTTCAGGTGTTTGTCAGGTTCGACCAGCAGGTCCTCGTAGCGCAGCATCAGACAATTCGGGCCAACAGCAGCGTCTCGGGCGATTGCGTTCTCGACGCACCAGATTGCCAGGTGACGGGTCAGCTCGGTTGAATCTTCGTCTATTGCGGCCACTGCGGTGGCGGCCAGTTCGGTGAGTGGTCCTGCTTGCCGAGCGAGTGCGCGCAACTCGGCAATCGCCTGGTCGGTGTCCCACCAGTTATCGCGCGTGTCGAGCTGCGCACGCGATACGGCCACTTCGATCGGGTGGCGGATAATGTGCAGTAGCGGCAGTGTCGGCGCGACCGCCCGCACCGCCGGTATCAGGCCGGGACGAATGTCTTTGACAACTCGGTAGAAGTAGATGCCACCGGGCTGAAACGCGTTGACTGTGCCGTGCCTGAAGCGCCCGCGCAGTGCGTTGTCGATGCCGTCCGCGAGTTCGTGTGGTGGGTCGCCGGCGGCGATGAAGTGGGGTGGGCGTGCGACCGGACCCCGATGGTGCAGTGGCTCGAATACCACTCGGGCGCCGGCGGCATTGGCGATCATATCTGTCAGCCACGTCGTACCGCTGCGAGCGCTGCCGGATACATAGGCGACCGTGCGCCTGTGCGTCGGGAAGGGGTCGTAAACCCGTGTAATTCCGAATGTGATCGGCATCAGTGCGGCAATAGTTGTGGGTAGGGTAAGCGCGCGCCAATTCTAACGCCTGTTCATACGAATAGCTGTGGAGACGATAGCGGTTCGGGCAGACTTGTCAGTTGATTGGTTGACGATGCAGATGTAATGAGTCGTGTTACCTGGTTGCCAAGCAAATGTCTGTAGTCGGCTTAGTTCTTCCACTCGTAGCGCTTTTTCATGTCGGCAACCGAGCGGCGTATGAGTTGCTTCAATACCCTGATGTCGATATCGTCCAGCTTGTTAAAGTACACACAAGATACGCTGGTCTTGTGTTTGCCAAGCTTGGCCAGCAACTCCTGATACGTCGAGAAGCCCGGCATGATATAGACGGTCATATTGCGTTTACGCGGCGAGAAACCAGTCAGCGGCCAATCACCCTGCTGGCTGCCTCGCTCCGATTGGTAGTGGTACTCACCAAACCCCACAATGCTATCCCCCCAGAGTGCCGGTTTCATTTTGGTTGTTTGTTCAAAAATTTCCAGTAGCGCCAGTGCGTCCTCACGGCGTCGTTCGTGTTCGACGGCCTGTAGAAACTGTGAAACGCTTGCCGTGTTTTTTTTCGTTTTGAGTTCAGCCATGGAAACGACCTGCCATTTAGTTTACTGTAACGTTCAAACTATACGAATGAGTACTTTGATCAAAGTACCCAGTTTTTGTATTGACTGCTGTAAAACCCTTTGAAGCAGTGTTCATTTTTTTGGGCTGAGAACTTTGATCGACTGACCCTGCTGGAGCCCGTCAGTTGGCGCGCAACTGCGTTAAAGCGCTTGATAAGGGGGTTATACCGCAGCCGGCCAGGCATTGTCTGCGAGCTTTGCCTTGCTGCATAGCGGCGCGCCCCGACCAAACTGACGAACGCTCATTCATACTTTTTGAACGTTACCGTACACTAGTTTTGCTTGCACGCAAGGCGAGTATAGACCTCAACTATGTTGAGAGGATGGCTGGCTCGACCGAACGGATAGAGACCACGATTGAAAAAATACGGGTCGGGTTTTATGGCTATGACAACCCCGACTAATATCTTCGGTGCTCTGTCCCCTTAGGCGGTGTTTGGATCAAACGCGCGCCGGCGGGTGTTTGACCATTCGCGCAGCTCGCCGGCGTCCGTGATCAACCAGCTTCTCAGCGCGCCTGCGTTGGCGAGAAAACCTTCAGCCTGCTGCATTGGCGAAGCCGCAATGGCAGTCGACAGTGCGTCGGCGCGCCACGCCTCGCTCGCCTCGACGGTTACCGACTTCCAGCGTCGGCCTTGACGTGCAAGCGGATCCACAATATGTGAATGTCCGGCGATGAGTGTACCGTGCGGTTCCGAGGTGGCTATGGCTGCAGCGGGTTCAATCGCGATGAGGATTTTGCCGTCTAGCGGGTTGCGAATTCCCAGTCGCCAGGTGTCTCCGCTTTTTGATCCACTGACGGCAAACTCCCCGAGATCGACCAGGGTGTCTCTAAAACCGTGCCGCGCGAGAATGGCCGCGACTCTGTCGGCGGCGAATCCCTGCGCGATACCGTTGAAGGTCACCGCCATGGCAGGTTGGGAGAAACTGACAGTTCCGGGCAGTTGCCGGATAGCGCGCCAATCAATGAGCGCTCGTGCCTGATGCTGGTCTCCGCCGTTTGCAAACGCTTTCCACAGCGGTTGCACCGTGGGGTCGAAAGCGCCTCCGGTCTGTTCAGCGATCGCAAGCGCGTATCGCATCAAAGTGTCGAATCGGGAATCACTTTCGATTTTGCCGTCGCGGTTGAGCCGCGACAGCATGGAGTTTGGGTCATAGAGACTAAAAGCCGATTCGATCGCCGCGATTTCGGCGTGGCATTCGATCAGTGCCGACTCTGCCCTTTCGGGTCGTCCAACCAGGGTGATCTGCGCCTCGGTTCCGAGTGCATGAAAACGCTTTCGGGTGATTGGCGCGGTATGCGCGGAGCCTGTCATCGCGGCCACGGCGCAAACCGTAAGAAATGCCCGGCGGCTCGGCATCATGCTTTGGCCTCCCGTCGACTGTGAAGGATCAGCGGCACACACTGTTTTGGATCGTCGTGGATGGATACGCAATCCAGACATTGAAAGCATTCGCTGTAGCTGACTTGCCCGTCTTTTTCGATTGCATCATAGTGGCAGCGAACCTTGCACAATTGGCATGGACTGCCGCAGGCATCGCGCCGCGGTATCCAGTGCCGCAGACGCAGCAGACCGCTCAGTGCCATGAATGCCCCGAGGGGACAGACATAACGGCAAAACGGTTTGAACCAGATCATGCCGAGTATCAGCCAGGCGAGCGCGTAAGCGGCGAACCACCACTCGCGCATGAAGCCAACGGTAATCGCTGTCTTGAATGGCTCAATTTCGACCAGCACGTCGTTCAATGCGGGGGCGGTCAGGCCGGTGACGATCAGCAGGGCGAGCAGTGCGTATTTGAGTTTTTTAAGTACGCGGTCGGCCCTTTCGGGTACGCGCCGCCGGTCGATACCGAAAACTCTGCCCAGCCGGTCAGCGAATTCCTGCAATGCGCCGTAGGGACAGAGCCAGCCGCAGAACAGACCTCGCCCCCACAGTGCAAATCCGATGATTGCCGCCACCCAAACTAACAGCGAAAACGGATCGTAAAGCAAAAACAAAAATCCGGTACCCTCCACGGCCGCGCGCAAGGTGCCAATGACTGTCACGATCGACAGTTGCCCCTGTCCCCACCAGCCGACAAAAATCAACATGAACGCGAGGATGCCAAGACGATAGGGGCGCAGTCTTTGCACGGCCGCCATCCAGTGCTGGCGCAACAGCAACATGCCCGTCAACAGAATCAGAAACCCCGTCAGTATCGCCAGATCGACGCGCCGCGCCAGTGCGCTCTCTACCCACACCGGGCGTGGAGCGGCGACGGTCGGTACATTAAAGAAGCTTGCAGGCGTTACTTGCGTGGCGCGAAATTCCTGCACCCCAACTTCTGGCATAAAGGAGCCATGGCGGCGGATTACGCGGATGATCAGGTCCCATTCGCGGGTTGGATCAAAGCCCAGGCGTCGGTCAGTGCGCAACATCATTCGATGTTCGAAATCCGGTACGTCAACTTGGGTGCCCACCTCGATATCTGCGTCGCGCAGGGCGACCGGCAGTCCGCCTTGTTCAGCCAGCAGCAGATCGGGTGCAGTGTTACGGACGAATTCATCCGATACCAGTGTGTGGCGACCATTGGCGAGCAGCAAGAGCGGTTCGTCATGATCAGCCACGCTCAGCAGTGCCTCGCGCTCGGCCAGTGTGTCGTCGTCCAGGATCGCGCGCGCTATCGCATCCGGGCCCAGGTCAATGACCCATAGTTCCAGAAAGTCGCCGCCTGGATCAGCCAGCGCCTCGGCATCGTCGTCTTCCCACAGGGTGTCGGCAAACACGGCCTGTAATTCTGCGTTGGTAATGACGCGTTGCCTCGCGATCCCCTGATTGACAAGATCATCCCAACTCAGTTGGGGACCATCGCCGCGTTTCGGGCTTGGCGCGGGTCCGCCTGCCAGCCCCTGCATCCGCTCGCGGGCGATCGCAAGGCTCGCGGCGAGGATCGACTCGTGCGCGATACGCACCGACGCGGTCGCCTTGGTTACACCATCGAGATAGATCTGGCCGGAGCCATCGCGATCGCCGGTGCCATAGGGCACGCCGACGGTAATCGAGTCGAATATCGACAGCCCGCGATACTGTCGCATGAACTCGTAAAACGGTGCCTGGCCCAGTCCGGAGACGAAAATAGGTTCGTTGTGCTCAATGAGTTCTGCACGCAGAAATTTGCCGTCACGATCGAGTGTCACCAAAACGTTGATGGCGGCGCCTGAAAATCCCGGTAGCGGTGCCAGCGGCTCGGTCTCGAAGATGTACCCGGCATCACCGCCAGTGCGATCGCGGATCGACCAGACGCCCTTGTCGTTGAGTGGCTCGCCCAGTTCGAACGGCGGCTCGACTTTTGTTGCGAGCGTCTCCCGGTCCAGCGGTTGCGCGATCGCCACACCACACACCAGTACCAATACGATCAATAGCTGGCCGATGATTTCTATTGGATGTCTGCGCTGCAGCGGGCTGAACAGACCTGCGGTGTGGCACTTCTTACGACCGGTCATCGACGCTGTGGCCCGTTCGTTTTCATCGTGGTAGCACAGGGATCTGCGAATGGAGCAAAAATTCATGTTCAGCGATTAGCAAGACGAGCAAAGGTGTATCCGGGGACCGGGATCGTCAGCAGATTGTACACTGTGCATTTCCTGCGCTAGTGGGATTGCCGATAATCCATGGCCCATTGGACAACATCCGCCGCCCGGATTTCAACTGCCTGCACGCCCCTTCATGAATAGTCCGAGTCAGGCTGTTCTCTGCAAGTACCCTCTCCAAAATGGTAACGGATGGTGTTGATATTCTATTGCACGTGCCGGGAAGCACTGGTTGCCGGGGGGCGACGGTATACTCAGGCGCTGCGTTTCGGAGGGACGATCTGCCACGTGCCGAGTGTCGGGCCTATGGCGTTGTCTTTTGTGTGGCGGGCTTTAGCGAGTCTCAGCGCCAGCGGCGCTGATCACTCACCCGTGATGCGGTTCAGGGCGTGATCAACTACCTGAATGAGCGGTATTCCTTAGCGCCAGCTTTTTGCCCAGCTCATTGAAAAATACCCCTGGCGATTCGCTGTTGACATTAGACAGACAGATTTTGGTCAGCCACGACAATACCAGCGCGACAACCGTTGCGGTAGCCAGTGAGGCCAGACAGAACAGGAGGGTCAGAAACCAGTGATCGTGTGACATGGCCTGCGAGATGAATGGCTCGCGGGTGAATCCGTTCACTAGAAAAAGTGGCATGGACAGGTTTCCGAAAAACATCAACACGTTTCTGATGGATACAGATTTTTTGACGGGTTTTAGCAGCGCGCCAAATGCAACCAGCAACAGGATCAGAAACGCTATGTGGCTGATGTGCCAGAACCATTGATAGAAATTGCCCAAAATATAAACAATGAAAGTGGCAGTGAGCAATAACCAGGGATTTTTCAATGACACCTGGTTTCGGGTCGCAAGGGCAATTCCCAAACAGAAAACCGGCAGATGACCGAGCACGGTGAAGTAGATGTTGACGCCCGCTATTTTTCCCTGCGTCAGTATCGCAATGAGTACGCTTGCGATTGACAAGGCCAGGAGCCCGTTTACTCCGAATCGCGAATTGAATTGGTGGAGCAGTGGAAAGACTAAATAGAACTGAAAAATAAACGGGATAAACCACCAGGGTCCGACGGGTGGCAGGGCATAGTCCGGGAGAAAGTTGGAAATCAGTAACACTTTGAGAATCAGCGGTTCCAGATTCCAATACAGGAGTTTGACGGGGCCAAGAATTCCGTAGCCAACCAAAAGCCATCCTTCCAGTAACAGCCATAGTGGTATTGCCAGCAGGAAGGCGGGGAATATCTTTACCCATCTTTGCCACAGAAAACGCCCATAACCGGGCTTATTTGCCGCGTAGTTGATGATCAACCCGTAGGCACTCAGAAAGACGAAAACCTGCACGCCGAAGTGACCCAGAAATGAAAGTGAGAATCGGATCAGGTTCTCGGGTTCAGCGTAGGCGAGACTCAGAAAGTCCATTACTCGCTGTGGATCGAAGTCGAACTGGTTTTCCTTCGGGCTGGGGAAAAGATGCATGAAATTGTGGGTGACGATCAGCAGAATGGCCATACCCTTGAGCAAAGTCGAATCGTTCTTGTCGAGTGGTTGCCATGTCATGCGGAAATCCCGGTATTGTTCATTTCGCCCTGTCGCCAGCGGCGATTGTCCCTGATTCAGGTGCCAGCGCGTACAGGCTGCGGGTGGCTGCTCATTGAAAATGCGCCAGTCGTTTACTGTGGTTGGCTGTTGGTGCCTGGGACTGACGAACAACGAGCGCTGCGATAGTAAAATGGAAGTGGCGGGAGCGACTGACCTGTGTCACGTTGTTTGGAAATTCTGTGGGAAACCGAAGTTTCCGTTAGCCAGAATGTGCTATCCGTCAGGGGTTGAGAACGTAGCGCAGGCTAGTGGTTCTGCAACGGTAATCGTGATCGTGTGGAATACTGGCAGATAGTGGCCAAAGGATGAAATCCGATGTTGGAACAGTCAGGCTGGAAATCATCAGTTTCCTCTATGGGCCGCGGCATTGTGTATCCACCCTGAGTTTGAGCGCTCATTGTCTCTAAACCAGGGAGTCGTGGATACTGGTTTTCCTCACGAAATCTGCACATTTTCCGGCTGGCTTGAATTGTTGTTAGCGTCCGCGCGGGTCTTTTGCAGGGGCGTCAGTCCGGACTGGTCAATCCTGGCCGACCCTCGGGGATACTTACCCTGCTCGGCGCCTATTGGATTGGGCAAGGATGCTTCGCCAGTCGAATTCTGGCTGGTGAAGCGGCCCAAATCGGCTATTCGTGTGTGGCGTCTGCCGGGCACAGCTTCTGAGGGTCAGGTTCGACATGGACGATTGTCTGGCTACATTGCTGCGACTGAACTGCTCGATTTTCATCACATAGTCATGAGGCGGTTTGAACTAAATATGGCTGAAGGAGTCTGAGCCTGCCCGGAGCTCGTGGGTGGTGCGGATCCTCTAGCCGCGGCGGGGCTTGCTTTTTTTGATATGGCCCCATTTAATTCTTTTGTCCAATCCAAAGTGATGCGAGGATACTTTGTGGATTTAGCAAGGCTGATTTACACCAGCACCGCCAGCGCACAATGCAGCGATGCTGACGTGAAACGAATACTGGAAGTTTCGATCAGATTGAATGCGATAAATGGAGTCACCGGGATTCTCTACTACTCGCACCAGTATTTCATGCAATACCTGGAAGGCAGACAGTCCGAGGTTGTCGCCACCTATGAGCGACTATCCGGTGACAACCGTCACCATTCACTTCGGCTCGTAGAGACATCGGGGATTTCTGTCAGAGAATTTGATGAGTGGTCGATGGCGTATGTGCCGAAATCGGAGATCCTAACCCCGTTGCATCTGGAATTCATGCAGGGGGCGGAGTTTAATCCTCACCTGATCTCTGCGCAGCAAGCGATGGAGCTAACGCTGGCGTTACGGGATTTACTGCCTGCGGCCCACTACAGGGATACGGGTGGTGAGCATAATAGTGTTGAAGGCGGAAAGTCTGCGCAGTAGTGCATCAGTTATAAATAGTTGCTACCAAGTCATTTCCTTCAGCGAGTTGGTTGCGTAGGTGTTCATAGCAAACCGCGAACATGCGTTATATTTGTTGGTGCCCCGTTGGGAAAACGGACGCGTACAATAAATGGTGCCTTCGCGGATGGTGTGTGCGTTGTGGGCAAACTGCACTTATTGTGAATGTGGCGTGAACGTTTTGGCGCGGTTGAGTGAAGGAAGCTGTGAATGTTGAAGTTGGAAGTTAAGCTGTAGTTATCGCTTATCGCTTATCGCTTATCGCTTATCGCTTATCGCTTATCGCTTATCGCT
The DNA here is from genome assembly GCA_964646405.1 of uncultured Granulosicoccaceae bacterium. Lineage (GTDB taxonomy): Bacteria > Pseudomonadota > Gammaproteobacteria > Granulosicoccales > Granulosicoccaceae > CAKZSB01. Next base: position 12,332 of record CAZYDV010000054.1, read on the forward strand.
TATCG
>CAZYDV010000054.1:12436-22467 GCA_964646405.1 uncultured Granulosicoccaceae bacterium
CTTACGTGTTTTTGTATCGCCGATCGCCTGGTGATGATTCAGGGCGAATCTGTCGAGTCTGGGTCAGTCGCTGGACAGTGGCACCTTTCGGGTTTGGAACTACTCATCGAAGGGTGTGTCTGAAGCAGTTCCGTGACACAGACTCGGCGCTGGTTTGCTGTCGAACCGTGGTTTGAAACATAACCGTCCATCTTTAGTCCAACTCACCGCATGAACAAAAACGGCAAAAAAATATTGCTGCTCGTGAAGGATCCGGAAATCTCCGGGTCTGTGCGGAAGTTGTGTTGTCATCAAGCTGGCGAAGTAGACGCACGAATGCTCGATCTCGAGTCCATCGATCATGCCGTCTCCAGCCAATGGAATTTGTTGGTGCTTCACATCGACTCCACGCTCGCGGATCGCGACGTCTGTGGGCAGATCAAGGCCGCCAATCCGCTGGGGCAGATCATCGTGGTAGCAGACGAGGCTGATCGCACGCTCGGCCTGGATTGTCTCAATCTAAGCGCTGATGATCTCGTTGTCGTTCCGTGGAACGATGTGGAATTTTCCGCGCGAATCGGCGCCGCCATCAGACGCAACGAGCAACTCCTTGAATTGCAAAGCGAGCCGGCTTACGTGAGTTCACAATACGCCAGCGCCAGCCTGGACGACAAGACGCCGAGCTATCAGTTTGTGGGTGACGTGCGGCTATGCCTGTGGAAGCGTGAAGTTACCGTGCTCGAAAGAATCATTCATCTGACTCGGACGGAATACTCGCTGCTGGCCTATCTGTTTCAACGTACCAGCAGGCCCTGTTCGAGCGTGGAATTGCTGAATAATGTACTCGGCTATGAGGACGAAAACTACCTGCCGTCGTTACATTCTCACGTCAGCCGCTTAAGGCGAAAGATTCAACGCTCTGAAACCACCAGCATCGAAACGATCTGGTGTTACGGATACCGGATATCAATCAGGTGAACGCAGGGCGATTCACAGTCAGTGCTGCACGGGGACCGGTGCTGCGTTTAGTGCCGATAGGTTTTTCCATTGAGCCAGGTATCCCAGTCACACCGGCTATGCCAGGGATTGATCGGGCAAAGGTATCTGTCAGGGATGTCTTTCGCGAATGGTTTTGAGATCAGTATCTGCTCTGTTGGCAAGCCGGTCGACGCGAGCAGTTCATCGTTATTTAATGTGACGGGTCGCTCGGGCGCCGGATTGCGTGGCGGCAACACAGTTGAGTGACCACTGAATGGTGTGAGTTTGCTTGTGATTTCTTGCGTAGTCGATCCGTTGCAAGCGGTTAACACCAGTATTGCAATCACACTAAAACGGTAGGTGCCTGCTCTCATGATCGTGAATCCAGTCTGACCCCGGTGGCAGTGACAGCGGTTAGTTAGCTATCGCTGATTTCGAAATCCCGTCGAACTTTTGCGCTTTGGCAGGATCTACGGAAAGGTTAGCGCAAAACGACCTGGCAGTTGCTTGCGAATTTCTGGTGTTTCTGTCGAAATTCTGTCTAAATCCTTGCTCTCTATTAGCAACTGGAATGGTAGCCGCTGGCGCAGTGGATCCTGTCCGGGCAGGGTGGGCTGTTGCGTCGCGCTGGTACGGTTGATTCAGCCGTTGGCGAACACTTGTTCTTACTTTCGTGGTGCTGGCGCCAGGCCCGGCGGAGCGCCAGACATTCGCTGGAGCCTCGCGCGGATGGCCGGTTGAATCTTGTCGTTCCGATGGTCAGATCTCGCCAGGCTATCCGAATGCGCAGGTTGGTTGGCTATTCGCTAAAGACTGAAAACGGACCAGGTTTGATAGGCTTTGTTTTCACTGCTGCAAGGTTGCAGTGACAGGGGGCGCATCACGTGCACCGGGGATCCACCGCGGCCTTCCCTTTTTTGCGTGCTGTTCGCAGTCACACAGAGATCGGGGTTCGCCTTTGTCACCAGGTTGCCGCTCTCCTGTAGCGAAAACAATTGAGTCTCCACTGCGTCGCACGGCGACAGTATCAGGGTTGCGCCCTCCTCGACAGCAGAGGCAGACATACAGACATCGAAGTAGGGTATTTAGAACTGTCCGGTTTCGATCAACGCGGCGTCGAAGCTTTGATCTTCGAGTAATCCGCCAGTGTAGTCGTAACAAGTGTGCGCTTGCAGGCCTTTATCTAACGGTGCATTGGTGCCGCGGCCTCCAGCGATATTCAGGCAATAGCCCCGCGCCTCATCGATGGGCTCAATCAACTTGATCTCAACCAGTTCCGTTGCGTAGGCTGCCGGAGAAATGGCGAATGACCAGGTAATCAATACGCTTGCTGCGATTGATGCACGCACGTGAGCCTCACAGAAAAATAAGTAGTTGGCCGTGCATTATCCGCCACCGCGTGTCATGACTCAACCCAGTGGCTAAGTCGGTAGTGTCCTAATAAAAAGGTTTATTAGGACACTACCGCTAAGTCACCAGGTTTGGGTAAAGTGCAGAAAATGTGCAAATTGCCCGCCTGGCCTTCGGTAACGGGCTAAGCCGTTACTGGTAGGCGCTTACCGAAACGGGTCTGTCAAGACAAGCCCGGCGTACTGAAGCCAACGGTATCCAGATCCTCGATCAGACTGGCTTGCTGAGCACTGCTGACTTCGGTCAGCGGAGGGCGCACTCGCGTCCAGGCTGGATCATCTCGGTGGTGCGCAAGTGTCGCCTTCAACGCGGCGATCATCACATAGTGTTTAAACTGATCGCGCACACGGTCCAGTTGGGCTTGCTGTTCATCCGCATCCGGGTTTTGCCAGGTCTGGTATAAGTGATCAATCGCCGCCGGATTGAGATTGGCGGTGGCACTGATGCAACCGGCACCGCCGGCTCGCAGGGTTGCCAGCAGGAACGATTCGGAGCCAGCGAATACGTCGAAGCCGTCTGGCTGAAATTGTTCGAGCATGCCACGTGTATTTTCCCAGTCGCCAGAGCTGTCCTTGATGCCAGCAATGGTGCCAGGGTAAGCTTTGAGTAGCTGCTCGATGAGCGTATAGGTAATTGCGACATTGGCGACCGGCGGGATGTGATACAGGTAAATACGCAGTCGCGAATCGCCCACTTGTTGTATCACTTCGGAATAGAATCGGAACAGGCCTTCGTCGCTAACGCCTTTGTAGTAGAAAGGTGGCAGCATCAGCACGCCGGCGCAGCTGTGCTCGACGGCAGCGCGAGTCAGCTCAATTGCATCAGTGGTAGAGCAGGCACCGGTGCCAGGCATCATGCGTGATGTTGGCAGGCCGGACTGTGCCAGGTGATCGAGCAACGAGCGCTTCTCCATCACCGACAGAGAGTTTGCCTCAGAGTTGGTTCCGAAGATGGCCAAACCCACCCCGCTATCCAGCAGCCATTGGCAGTGCGTGGTAAAACGTGAGGTGTCCGGTTGCAGAGACTCGTCGAACGGTGTGACGACGGGGGAAAGCACGCCGCGGATTGAGTGGTTATCGTTTGGCAATTGCCTGGGCTCCGGGGTGAAAGTCGCGGCTAGTTTAAGCCAGATATAACCAGGTTGCATCTATCCGTACAGCATTTATACAGATGATCACCGGGTCAGATTGCATGGCGGTATGGCTTCCCTGTCATCATCGCAGCGGATCCTGTGAATATTGATCGTGGAGTATAGGGTGTATGGTCAGCGTTAGTCGATGTTGGGTAATGCGGTTTAGAAGGGTTTATTGCAATCTCAGACAACCAGACGGTGTTGGTATCTCCGTTGGATTATCCAGTTGCCCGTGCACCACGTTTGATCGGGATATTGACGGCCACACAATCTGATCAAAACAGCGCTCGTCAACAAGTGCTAGAAAGTGGCGTTCACCTCACCAAACTCACTGAACCGTGCGCTAATCCGATCGCCGTGGTGCACGGGATACTGTTTGGTAAATGATCCTGACATCACTATCGCGCCTGGCTCCAGCGCCAGCCCCCGAGCCACCAGTTGATTGGTAAGCCAAATGACAGAATTGAGTGGATTGCCAAGCACTTGCGCGCCACTGGCCTTTTCCTGCAATGCGTCGTTGACCTCAACCGAGACTTCGACACTGGCGAGATCCAATTTTCCATCATAAGGTGAGAAAGGTCCGGTCACATAGGCGAATTGCTGTGCGTTGCCTGCGATCGCTAGCGGGAAGTCTGCGCCAAACTGACTGCGTTTCTCAATCACTTCAAGCGCTGGCGCAATCGCCTCCACAGCCGCCGCTGCGGTTTCGATCGAGGGGTTGGAAGTACTCAGGCGAGACCCGATTCGAAGGCAAAGCTCGTTCTCAATACCGGGTGACATCATTGAGTCAAATGTAAACTGAACGCCGGATTCACGTTGGCCCGAGACCAGCAAGTGCCCGAGGCAGGGCTCGTGAACACCCTGCTGTTGTTGCATCGCCTCAGAGGTCAACCCGACTTTCCATCCGGCCAACTGTTCATCGTCCTGTTGACGCAGAGTAAGTAGTTCGAACTGGGCATCGTAGGCGCTTGCCAGTGAAAGCTGGCCGCCCAGAGATTCTGGAAAATACGCATCCGTGCGGTAGGCTTGATGCAGCGCGCGCGCGGCCTGATGCGGCTGCATTCGGGCGGTAGATTGGGTCATCGGATCGTTTCGCTAATGGCGTTTGATGTCATTTGAGGATAACAATTTCGATAGTGTTGCGCACGGCCAATGGATTGCGCAGAATGTTTCAAGTGGTTTGCCTGCCAAGATCATAAACCGGAGATGCTGCCAATGCGGTTGCAGGACAAAGTGGTTTTGTTAATCGGTGCGGGTCAGAGCCCGGGGCAGGGTGTCGGCAACGGGCGGGCGTCGGCTATGGTGTACAGCCGAGAGGGTGCTTTGGTGGCGGCTGCCGATATTGACCAGCGTTCGGCGCAGCAGACGGTGGATCAATTGAGCGGCGAAGCGATCGCCTTGTCTGCCGATGCCAGAAGCGAGGCCAGTTTGAGCGCTGCCGTGAAAGCCACGCTTGATTGCTGGGGTCGTATCGACGTACTCCACTATAACGTCGGCGTAAGCCTCGCCGGTGGAGACAAGAGTCCGCTGGAAATCACCGAGGATGCGTTCGATAATGTCAACGCGATTAACTTGCGCGGCTATGTGATGGCCTGCAAACATGTGTTGGGTCCAATGCGCGAGCAGCAGAGCGGTGTCATCATCGGTATATCGTCAGTCGCGGCGATGACTACCAATTATCCCACTGTGGCCTATAAAACTTCCAAAGTTGGCATGATCGCTTTTACTGAACAAATTGCTCAGCAAAACGCTCACTTCGGCGTACGCGCAAACATCGTGTTGCCCGGGCTGATGGATACTCCTATGGCGGTCGATACGCGAGCCCGCGAGTGGGGTGAGTCGCGGGAGAAGATTGCTGCAGAACGAGACGCGCGCGTGCCGCTGCGCAAGAAGATGGGTACAGCGTGGGACGTGGCCAATGCCTGTCTGTTTCTCGCTTCAGACGAGGCGTCTTTCATCACTGGTGTGTCACTACCGGTAGATGGCGGGGCGCTGCTTCATACCGGATACTGAAAACGCAGATCATTGGCCTGGCAAATACACGTCTCTGCCAGTGTTGCCAGGTGCTGTGTGAAATGGAACTCTACCGGGAAGTCAATCGGCTTGACCTGGTCGCCCAATCGATACAGATGATCATGCTGCTGGCGATCGCCTGCAGTCCTCGGTGCGTTTGGGCAATCGATTGCGTGCGGACTGCGTTTACCCGCATTGTCGTTGTTGAAATCAATGCGGCTGGAGCTCCGGTGCTGAAGACGGAATCAGCAAGGAAATGTCGCTCTGTGAGTCGTTCATATCAGACAGCGGTTCCCATGTCATGCTGTGCGGGCTGAAGACACTGGTTCGGTTGTCGGCAGGGTTGCCACCCGAAGCCACAATACTGCCGTCTTCAAGTGCAGTGATGCCGGCACAGAACATATCGTGGAAATTGCTATCAGCGTTTTGAAAGCTATTGTTGGCAGGGTCGAACAGGCTGGCGTGCGTGTATTCACGGTTGGCTGGAAAACCATTGGTCATCCGTGGATGACCAACTCAAAATTCGCCCATCGGGCAGGTTCGCTGCAGAAATTGCGATATGTGGCCAGCTGATCACCTCGCCCCATTCGCCTGCGCTGGCCCTGGTCGGCACCGTGCCATCGAGCACGCCGTCAGCCGGAATCGGGCCGAATATGCCACCTTCAACACGATACACCGCCTGAAATTCCGGCAAATTGTCGGATTGGTAGTACTGGACGGTGAGATCGTAGGTGCCGGCCTCAAGAAATAGACTGCCGACTACGGTCCCGGACCCTGTTGATTGCATTGTTGTCGACCACAACCCTGTCATCAATCAATATTCTCGATCCGTCATCGGAAGTGGTGCGAAAATCGTAGTTTGCAGAAACTGAGACGGTGAGTTGTGTCGTGAAGAGGAGCGCGAATTGCGCCGTGTGGTTTGCCGGTGACAGATCGATGAAGTCAGTCGTACCGGTTTCGATTGGCGTCAGTACGCTAAAATCCGGTAGCGAATCGAAATTGCCGTTATAGACACTATAGGAGAATTGCGACGCTGCGCCAGTTGCATAAGTTGCGAGCACCAGCGCAATGACGTATTTACACAGAGAATACATAGAATTCTGTTAACCCAAAAATCGGTGCGATTACCCTCAGATCGAAAACCAGGTAACCCAACCATTCATGCTAAAAAACCCATTCCCGGATGTGCGGCCCAATCACCAGCACACGATCCAACGCAAGAGGCTAGATCGGTCAAAAGTGGGCCCAGCAAGGGCATATCAGATCTTACATTTCCGGCCGGGCTACCATGCCGCTCTGCTCATGTAAAGTTAAGTGAAGCGCTAGAGGCATCGGCATTTACCCAGAGTATTTTCGAAAAATGTGATGTTGCTCACACAATATCCCAGCGCATGCAGTACGCGGTACGCCACTCGTTACGACTGATTCGCATGAACGAGGCTAGTGCTCCGGCAACACTAAAATTGGGATCCAGTATGCTTTTCGATGTGCCAGGAGCTGCCCAATCACGACTGAGCGTCAGTGGTGCGGCACATCAAAAGGCATCCCCTGCGGGCGAATGCCAAAAGCTGCCATCGCGGCGTTGCGCTCACTCGCAACAAGAACAACTATTACTCAATCGCGTGCTTTGCGTTGACCACTTCTTCACTCGCTCTATCCCGACTTCTAATATTGCCAGAGCACTAGTCGCTCGCAGAATAATTGACATACTGATCATCGACAAACAGTGGCACCACGTGACTGCAATTCTCATCGGTGGCGAGTTTTACGTCCTCTTCAAACCCTCTTTCGTCTAGTTCCCGTCCTGAGGAACAATCCCTAATGGCGTCGGCGATGTTATCGCAGAAACGGTAAGACAGTTCAGCCATTCTGGCTTCAGGTGATTTACTGCCAGCCAAATGAGAGATGATAGCGCCTGCACCGACAAGATCTTCCAATGCGGGCCGTAGTTGACCATCTGCCCACCTCTCGCCTGATGCGATTACGCCAATTTGTTTGTACTGTGACGACAAATGATCAGCTACCGCTCTAGCGTTTCTCAGACAACCCGCATAGGTGGTGACGTCGTGCCGGGCTGCCTCGAGTGTAAGGGTAGAGCCGTTAGGGGAGGGGAGTACCAGGTGAAAATTCTCGGGTATCGAAATTAGAGATGATGGAGCAAGACTATAAGTTCCTTCGAATCTGAAACGGCTTGACGCAAGCGTTGCATTTTTCCTCCTTGCGAAGTCTTCAGCGCGCTCGCCCTTCCATGGAAACGGAAAAACTGTCGCTTTTCTCCCAAGGCATATGTCAACGCAAGTAGTAAAGGACAAAATATCTACAATGACGATAGCCTCCACGCTATGCGCAAGCGCGGCAATACCCTGCTGACCCCATTCCAGACGTATGTCAAATTTGTTCTGCGAATAGAACATTGTCTATTTAGCCGGTTGGCAAAGAGCTTTGCCCTAAGCCAGTGTCGGCTATTTCTTGCCGACATCGTGGAGAGGGCAGGGCGGTGTTTTGCGTATGGATGGAATTGGTTGAAGAGCACAACGGGTTGAAACTGCCGCCATCCACCCAAAAGGCACTTTTGCCCCAAATGTCCAGCCTTTGCTTTATTGCGAAGCGCAATAGATCGGTATGGACCGAAAGCACTGAAACGTACCGGATTCCGACCAACCTTGCGGGAAGTTTGTAGTTCGGCCGATACCAGCACGCTCACTGGTATCGATAAACGAGGAATGGGTGAAGTCACGGCAACCGGTAACGCCGAAGCTGGAGCTGCTGCGGGCTGTCCCGTCAGATAAGGTATGTGTCCATACGTTGGATGAAATGGTGGCAAGGGTCGGTGTAACACTGATCGGCGTGAGTATGGTGCTGTCTGTTAGATCAGTGTAATCGTGCGCAATCGGCTTGCCGTCGGGCCGAAGATAGGGGGTGGACAGACGTGACCAATTGGTCGATGGCGATTCATTACCCGCTGATATCCATGGCATGTATTCGCCGGGCAGACCAGCGATCATCGCCTCGGCGTTGCATATGTCCGTTGCCGCGTCAAACCCACCAAAATCGCCACGGTAGGTTCCATCGGTAACAAACATATATTGACTTGGGAACAGCTGCGAATAAAGCGCCCAATCCTCGGTGAGAGTAGCACTGGCATCCGTTGCCGAGAGCATCGCCCAGTAGCCGTCCCAGGGTTTCGCGATACTCTTGCCTGGCACCTGGTTGGTAGCAGATCCTTCCGAGTTGAATGGAAGATAGGCCTGAGCGAACTCGTTAAACTGAAAAAAAGCGGAGGTTATGGAAGTATCGCTGATAGAACACGGCTGGCCTGCTGTGCAATTCAGATCTGCGGACTGGTTGACTAGCTGCAGGTCTTCGTGGCGTACGTTTCCATCGCCAGCGTTACCGATCATGGTCCAGCGAGACTGCACCTCGATAGCCTGCCGAAAACAGGTTTCTCCATCTTTGCAGGGGAGATCGGTACTGGCGCGGGTCATTGCGCTACCCTCCGGCAGGGTTAGAGTGACATCCTCTGTGCTCATGAACCAGAATCCGCGACCGGCCAGGGGAATGGCAGCGTCTTTATCAAGGCGCTGGTATTGACCACCAGTCGCGCCCGGCTGATAAATATACGCTGCCCATTTCGTCGGATCGTCCGACACGCTGGTGTCATTGATCAAATCCGTCATGGTGCGATTGAACGGTGCCTCGCACGGCAGGCTTAGCTGATACCAGCGCAGATCCCCAGCCGTCTGGGTGATCTTTCGATTCATGACTCGTGGATCGCAGAGTGCATCCCTGACGAGTTGGCCGCGTATCTCGCCACTGCCAAAAGCACTGGAATGAATATTGACGTACCAGAGATTGGCTTTGAGGTCGGCAGCATCAGATTCGGTAAGCGTGGCTGACCCTGTTCCGATTTGGTTGCCCAGGTTGATTTTCACACCGGCATTATCGGTGGGGCTTGCCGGACCATGAATATGAGCAGCAGTACTCCCCGGGTTGAGTTGCCAGTTGATATCCCAAATCAACTGATTGGTGGCGTCATCCAGAATCAGCTTTGCCGTGCCAGTGCCGGCACTGCCGGTTCCGAAACCGCGGTCCGCCTGTGCCCCGTCTATTGTCGCGGTGAACGGAATCAGAGCCGCCTGGACGATGCCGGACGAATACAAAAAGAGTGCGGTGATCGTCGCCTTTAACGGGTGGTTAATATTCATTCATTTTGCCTGAAGCTTTTGAAAATAGGGGGAAAACAAGCCATGCTAACATTAGCGGTGCCGCCGTGCTTTTCCTTCATGGCGGTCGATCAACGTTAACACGATGCGTTGTTTTTACCAAAAACAGTTGTGTCGTTTCGCAACGTGTGTCCGCACGAGTCCTGTTGCAGCTCAATGATCCACCGTAACTCCCACGGACACCTTAAGGGGAGCTGGCCATTCCGACAAAAGAGTTTTACCTTCTGAGGTGCAGCTTCTAGTAACCCAGATTCAACTTGTAAGTGCATAACTTGTCAATCACTTGGAAAAGCGGC
>CAZYDV010000055.1:0-6468 GCA_964646405.1 uncultured Granulosicoccaceae bacterium
ACGTTTGCGGGGCAAACTTCGCATTGTGGTGCTGCACGATGGATTGCGTACCCCTCTATTAGCGTTTTTACAATCATTACCTGGTGTGGGTAAAAGCAAGACCGCCTGGGCAGATGATGCGGATATCACAATTCCTGCGCTGGTAGATGCGATCAGGAACGGCGAGAAAGCGCTGGATGATAAAAAATGGGGTATCACCAAGGGCATGCGAGAGCTGCTGGTCCGCTTGCCAGCGGAAACGCTCTATAAACTGGAGGCGATTGACCTACAAGAGCGTGTTTCACTTGAGCTCAATGTGTCGCATGATTCAGAGCATTTTCGGGAATTGGACCGTCTGTCCACCGGGCAACAGTGCACCGCAATATTGCATTTATTGCTGTTGGACAACAATGATCCTCTGATTATGGATCAACCCGAGGACAATCTTGACAATGCCTTCATTGCCGAACGAATCGTGCGGGAGATTCGAACGGCGAAGAATCGACGACAATTCGTGTTTGCAACCCACAACGCCAACATTCCCGTATTTGGCGATGCAGAGTGGATAGGTGTCTGCGAGGCTGGGCGGGACCAGCCGGTGCTTGCGAACGATGCTCAGGGCTCGATCGACATACCCGCGATTCGCGAGCAGGTTGCCCTGGTGCTGGAAGGTGGCCGTGATGCATTTTTGCAGCGCAAAGAAAAGTATGGGTACAATCACTGATGACGCGCGCCGAACTGCTTGAGCTGATTGCCAACGGTGAAAACTCCGGTGTTGAGTTCAAACGTGATGACATCCGCCCGGAGCAACTTGCCAGGGAGGTGGTGGGCCTAGCCAATCTGAATGGTGGCAGAATATTGCTGGGAGTGGAGGACGACGGCAGCATTATCGGAGTACAACGCGCGGATTTGGAAACCTGGATCATGGACACGGTCTTTGTACGTTATGTGCACCCGATGATTATCCCGCACTATGAGGAAGTTCAGATGGAGGAAACCCTGCGGGTAGCGGTAATCAGCATCAGTCAAGGCGTGACCAAGCCCTACGTGGTTCGCGATCGCGACCGGGAAGATATCTATATCAGAGTCGGTAGCACAACGCGTCGAGCCACACGGGAGCAACAGGCACGCTTGTACTCGCAAGGTGGAATGCTTCCCACAGAGCTGCTGCCCGTGTCAGGCAGCGGCCTTGCCGACCTGGATCTACAGCGACTGGCGGATTATCTAACGCATATCGTGCGGGATATTTCGATACCCCCATTTGAAGATCAGTCTGCCTGGCACGAGCGCCTGTGCGGTCTGGGCTTCATGACAAAACCAGATGGAGTAGACGTGCTGTGCACCATGGCTGGCGTATTGCTGTTCGGTCGTCAGCCTCGAAGGCTGCTGCCCCAGGCGGGTGTACGCTGGATGGTTTTTGATGGAGCGGAAAAGGACTACCATGCGCTCGAAGACAGTCGGATCGACAGCCCGATTGTACCGCAGCGCGCCATTGTGGACGGCCGATTGACCACGTCGGAAAATGGGTTGCCAGATGTGTTGTTTCGATCAATGCTGCCATTCCTTTCACGCGAGGACAAGCCAAATGAATCCATCCGGCGCGAACGACAGTGGCATTATCCACCAGACGCTTTGCGGGAAGCGCTGGTGAACGCAATTGCGCATCGTGACTGGAGCCGATAGGAGGAAATTGAAATAGTCCGCTACAGTGACCGATTGGAAGTTATCAGTCCAGGCGCCTTACAGAATTCAATGACCATCGAGAAGATGTTGGCAGGACAGCGATCGGCGCGCAATGGTCTTTTGGTAGATGTGCTGCGTGACTACGGAGTTGTAGACGCACGAGGCATGGGAGTGCGAAATAAAATTGTGCCACTGTTGCGCCAGCATAACGGTGTAGAGCCTGAGTTTGAGGTTACTGATGACTATTTGCGGTTGATTATGTATCGAGAGTGATTGCAGCTGGATCAATCGAACGGATTAAGGGAGGCAAGCCAAGGCGCACCGGCCGTTCCGGTATGAATGGTACGCACGCCATGCCTCGTGCCTCATGCACTGATCGCAGCCTCGCTTGGTCGCGCGCACCATTGAGTAAGTTGGGCTGTTTGTTCGCGGCAAACCTTGAAATTCACGGTCTAATTGGCTGTTTACCCTAACAAGCTACCAAGTAGAAGGTACTTAGAACTCCGATGGCATCGAATTCAAAAGATCTTTCCCGAGAAATTGATGCGCTAGTGAAATACATCAATAAAAACTCGCTGGATTACTATGAAATCGATTCTGCCATGTCGCGGGTATTGTTGGATATGGCTGAGCCAGTATTGGTGGAAATGGCTTTGCAACTGCACCCGCTGTTCCCCATGCTACATGAACTTTGGTATGCCGAGAACAGTTTTATCTATGAAATTAAAGCAGGTTCGAAAGCCCGCAACGAAAAGCAAAGTTCTAACCAACAGCGTATCTGGATGTTGTGTACATTGCTGGCATTCAGCGACGGCGAAGAAGCAGTGCGCTGCTATCTGTCGGATCACGCCGGGAATTCCGATTTCGATCAGATGGCTATCGATTGCATTTTGCAGTTGTTGAACGATGAGCCGCACGCTGCCATAGAATGTTATTGGCAGGCAACGAAGCGAAAAGGCAATGACACCAAATATCAGCTCATCGGTGGTATGCCGGCGCTTTTTTATTCGTTGGCGGTGATCAAGACCAAAGGTCCTGCAGCGGCTACCGAAGCACTGGAGGCATTTTCGCAGGCACTGAGTGCCACCTGTCCGGATGATCGGTTTACTGCAATAGTTGAGGATCTGTTCCAGTTTGTCAGTTTGCGTGACTGTGATGCTGCTGTCGGAAAGCCCGATTGGCCCATGGATAAACTACCGCTGGATTGCCCCTGGCGGCTATTGATACGGTGCGCGTGTCTGCACTGGATGCAAATCACGCCGAGTTCCAGCCTGGTCGATCGCTTGATGCGATTCAAGCAAAAGGCTTATGACGGTGGCGTGTATTGGTACTGGCACCAGGCCGACGCAATGCTCAGTGAATTCAAAGATGATGCCCATGTTATCGAATGTGATTTGTACGGCGAAGCCAGTCTGCTCGATCTCATTGATCCGATCAAAAACTGGCAAACCAGGCTCCAAGAGATAGAGACTGTTTCTGTACGGCACACTGGGTCGAATGCTGACGGGCTTGTCGACCAACGGTTCGTCTGGTGCTGTCATGTGGAAGGCAACGATATCAATTTGGTGCCGCGTTTGCAGAAGAAAACTAAGAAAGGAACCTGGACAAAAGGTCGAAAGGTAAACCAGGAAGATCTTCTGGGCGGCTACAGCAGGCAGGATTTTTTGACTCGTAATGACCGTAGATTCTGCGAAATACTGGCCCGCACAATGTGGGATTCCTATCGTTATTTTGGTCGCAGGCAAAGCCTTTGCATCGACAGAGTCGAACAATTCGAATGTCTTGCAAAACTCGGCAATGTCTATCGAGTGGATGAACACGACAACCCTTCGGGTATCCCCATGACCATCGACTTGCGTGAGCCGCAATTGGAAGTTGTCAGCCCTCCGGACGGTGACTCCATCCATCTTAAAATGCAACCCTTGCCCGGCAAGTGGCGAAACGATGATCCGTTCGGCGAACCGGATCATTGGCATTTGTGTTGGCAATCGGAAGACGCAGTTGCGATCACCTGTTTTTCTGACGGGCAACGGGAGATCGCCGAGTTGTTGGGTGTCGAGGGGCTTGCAATCCCCACCGCGGCAAAAGAGCGCGTGCTCAAGACGCTGCAAAGCATGGCACCGATGATCACCGTGCTGTCCGATATCGGCGCGCCGGCGTTTGCGGATCTTATCGACGTTGCACCCGATTCCACCCCGCACCTTGAGTTGTCGCCGCTACAAGACGGTTTGTGGGTGGAGTTGAAGTTCTACCCGTTTGGCAGCGTCGGCCCCTCAGTCGTGCCAGGCCAGGGTGGCAGCACCCTGATGGCGACCATTGGCGAAGAGGCCCGCAAAACCATTCGCAACATCAACCTGGAGCAACAATGGGCGCAGAAGATCTGCCAGCTGGAATCACTTGGCGAGCCAAATGACAGGGATCTTGGCTACAGTTGGGGGCTTGCAGATCCGGCGCAAGCACTGGAGATGCTCGACGAGCTGCAGGCGTTGAAAGACGATGTGGTAGTCGATTGGCCAAAAGGCAGGAAAATTGCCACCCCGCGCCGAGTTTCCAGTAGTAGCATGCGAGTGAAAGTTGGTGGTGATCAGGATTGGCTGCAGATCGACGGCGAACTGCAGGTCAGCGAAGATCGCGTGTTGCAAATGGATGCGTTGCTGCGCCTGATGGACAACGCACGCGGCCGTTTTGTCACGCTTGACGATGGCAGCATACTGGCGTTGAGCCAGCGATTGCAAACCCAGCTAACCGCGCTGCGCGGTGTCTCAGACGATGGCAAAGTGCACCCGCTGGCGGCGGTTGTGGTCGATGACTCGACCAGTGACATGCGTGTAACCGGTACCGAAGCGTGGCGGGAACGTTTGGCGCGCTTGCGCGAAGCCGCATCGCTTGAGCCAGAAGTGCCGCAGGCGCTCAATGCCCAGTTGCGCGACTATCAGCGAGAGGGCTACGAGTGGCTGCAGCGGCTTGCCCACTGGGGTGCAGGGGCCTGCCTGGCGGACGATATGGGCTTGGGAAAAACATTGCAATCGCTGGCCGTTGTGCTCCAGCGCGCCTCCCTCGGACCCACACTGATCGTTGCCCCAACATCGGTCTGTAACAACTGGATAGATGAGATTGCCCGCTTTGCACCCAGCCTGAACACATTGCGATTGAGTGAAGGAAATCGCATTCAGATGATTGCTGATTGCACTGCTGGTGATGTGCTGATCAGTAGCTATGGACTACTGCAAAATGAGATCAGGGAATTGTCGCAGGTGCAATGGGCGACGGTTGTAGCAGATGAAGCGCAAGCATTTAAAAACAGCCAGACACGCCGCTCAAAGGCGATGATGCAGTTGCAGGCCGACTTTCGCATCATCACAACCGGTACGCCGATCGAAAATCATCTGGGCGAACTATGGAATCTTTTTAGATTCATCAATCCTGGTCTGCTGGGTAGTCGCGAGCGCTTTAACGAACGCTTCGCCTATCCCATAGAAGTGCATCGCGAGGAGACTGCCAGAGACCAGCTAAAGGCATTAGTGCGTCCGTTCATACTGCGGCGATTGAAACGCGATGTACTGACTGAACTGCCGCCGCGCACCGAGATTACCCAACAGATTGAATTCCAGCCCGATGAGGCGGCATTCTACGAAGCGATAAGACGTCAATCGCTGGAACGCATCAGTGAGATTGGAGCAGAAACCGACCAGCGGTTTCAAATTCTTGCCGAGATCACCCGCTTGCGTCAGGCCTGTTGTAATCCACAGCTGGTGTTGGAGAATTCGCCGGTTGGCAGTGCCAAGTTGCGTGCGTTTACTACCATCGTTGATGAATTGCGTGAAAACGGCCATCGCTGCCTGGTGTTCAGTCAATTCGTCGGGCACCTCAAGTTGATTCGCAACTATCTCGATGAAAACAGTATTTCCTACCAATACCTGGATGGCAGCACACCAGTCAAACGTCGAAAAAAATCTGTCGATGATTTCCAGAACGGTGAGGGCGAGCTGTTTCTGATCAGCCTGAAAGCTGGTGGTTCGGGGCTCAATCTGACCGCCGCCGACTATGTCATACACATGGATCCCTGGTGGAATCCCGCTGTCGAGGATCAGGCATCTGACCGGGCTCATCGTTTGGGGCAGACCCGCCCGGTGACAATTTATCGCCTGGTGGTGAAAAACACCATTGAAGAAAAGATAGTCGCACTGCACGCGGAAAAACGAGATCTTGCCGATGGTCTGTTGGAAGGCACCGAAACGGGGGCCAGATTATCAGTAGATGACTTGGTGCAACTTCTCGCCGCCGACTAGCCTGCATTGCATCACGTCTCGTTGCTGTCGTGGGCCAGTTTATTTCTCGCTCAAGCGCAAGCGCGCATTCTCCTGATCGATCTGAAAACGAAACTGCCCCAGGATATTCATGCCCAAAAGCCCATCGATTTCCCGATGCGTCGGAAAGTCGATCACGGCGACATCGGTATTTTTCAGCACATAGGGGCCCATTGTCAGTTCTGGCACCCGGTAGACGGTGCCCATGACGACGCCGCCGGCGGTGCGAAAGACGCGTCGGTCACGTTCTTCTGCATCGGCGCTGATTCCCAGCGAATGAAACGATGCACTGGACATGGCGGTCATCGATGCGCCTGTGTCGATCAGCAGGTTGATTTTATCCTGCCGGTTGTTGCTCAGAGCGATGGCGTATTGATTGCCGATTCGCTGCAGGGCGATGGATTGTGAGTACTCGGGAGATGAGGTGTTGTCGATTACCGGCGCGGTTGCCACGCCTGTCAGATTATCCAGGGCCTGGGCCGCCAGGTCACCCGCTACG
>CAZYDV010000055.1:6568-8752 GCA_964646405.1 uncultured Granulosicoccaceae bacterium
TACCAGCGGTCGATCTCTTCAACAAAGACATTGAATCGATTCACGACCTTCTGGTGATCGATGTCATTGTAGGCGTAGGTTTTTGCCAGCAGGTATACATCTACCACTTCAAGGTAGCTGCCGTTGGCGTGGTTGAAGTCGGCCAGCAGCAGTAAGACTTCTACGTCGTCGTAGTAGGCAGACAGATACTGATCAATCAGGGCGGAGAAGTCATCGTATCTTTTTGCCTTGGTTAAAAGCTCCAGATGACTCAGAAGGCTTGCTTTCATCTGTACGATGACAGGGGAGTTCTGTGCGTCCAGTTCCTGATAGAGGCTTATTGCGTCCCGGTAGCGCCCGTCGCTGAGATGATTATCGAATGTACTCAGTGCAGATTTTGCGGATGTGTCGGAAAAGTCAGACGAGTTACTTTGTGCCGCATCAAGCTGCAGGCGATTGGCCTGTGTGTCGTCGGTGCCTGAGGCATCAAACGCAATTTGTGCGGATTGCTCGGGTTTTTCTGAGGTCGGTACTTGAGCCTGGACAGTTGCATCGTCGAAATCCACTGAGATGGAACTGACCGTGGTTGTAAAGTCAGGCTGAATCCACGCGTTGCCTAACCATCCGATAGTCAGGCCGGAAACAAAAACAGTGATCAGCAAGAGACGCGTTTTCATGGTTGTCGCAAGTTCGGGAATTATCCTGTGGCGAATTGGCAGTAAGGTCAGCTGGGTGTAGCAAATTAAATTGATTAGTCAACAATAGTGGCAACAAAAATCGATAGCCGGTTTTTGGACCGCCATCCAGAAAATTGGTGCGCATTCAGGCGCTGTCAACATGACGCAATCTGAGTGATTGCATTAACTACATTCGTGTAATTGAGATATGGTTGCGTCAGATAGCGTGCTGATTTCCGTTTTACCGGATAGGTGGTTACCGTTCAAAAAAGCGGTAACTGCCCTGTGCCAGTTGGCGGTACGAACTGTGAGCAATCCAGCTCGAAATCCCGACGCGCACTGATGCCGGCCCGTTTACAGGCTAGTTCGAAGCGCTGGCGAATGATCTGGGCACGCGGACCGCTGCCAATCATGCGGGCACCGAAGTCGGCGTTGTTTAATTGATTGTCTCTCACTGATCGGATGGCTTTCATAATGCGTGCGGCTCGCATGGGGTAATGTTGTTCCAGCCACTCGGGGAACAACTGCTGCAACTCATGTGGCAGACGCAGTACGATGGCGTAGGCGGCCTGTGCACCGGCGCTGGCAGCTTTTTCAACAATACTATCCATTTCTTCTTCGTTGAGGGCTGGTATCACAGGCGACACTGATACCCGGGTTGGTATGCCGGCCTGGCTTAGACGTTCCAGTGTTTGCAGCCGTCTTGCAGGGGTGGTGGCGCGGGGTTCGAGATTACGCGCGAGCTTTCTGTCGAGCGTGGTGATGGTGATGCAAACCGATACCAGATTTTCTTTAGCCATCTCGGTGAGCAAGTCCATATCGCGTTCGATCAGCGAAGATTTGGTTATCAGGTAGGCGGGGTGGCGCGCCTCAAGTAATACTTCAAGCACTTGCCTTGTGATGGCCAGTTGTTTTTCGAGAGGTTGATAGGCATCGGTGTTAACGCCGATTGCGATCGGCTCACATCGATAACCGGGTTTGGATAGCTCCGCCCGCAACAATGTTGCCGCCTCACGCTTGGCGTAGAGCCGGGTTTCGAAGTCGAGGCCGGCCGAATGCCCCAGATAGGTGTGTGAGGGCCTGGCGAAACAATAGATGCAGCCGTGCTCGCAGCCGCGGTACGGATTGATGGAGCGATCAAAGTGGATATCGGGCGACTGGTTGCGGGTGATGATGGTGCGATTGCTGTCGTTGCGCCAGTGTGTTTGCACTCGGGATTCCGGCTCGACATACGAGCTCCAGCCGTCGTCAATATCCTGATGTCGGATCTGTTCAAAGCGGCCAGTGGAATTGCTGAGTGATCCTCTGCCGCGGCGCATCAGCGGAGTTTCGCGCATATCGGTTAATCTAATTGTTTATATATACAGTGGCATTATATACAGTTGCCGGTTTGAATGCATAGGATTGTATGTATCGGGTCAACCAGCGGTGGCCTACCAGAGCTTGCCTTGGTTTAGCGTTGCAACGTCGGGAAGATCCCTGCCGGTCGCCTCGCTTACGCGTCGGGTTATCGTGGCTGTGCTGTGGC
>CAZYDV010000055.1:8852-22257 GCA_964646405.1 uncultured Granulosicoccaceae bacterium
GTGGCTGTGCTGTGGCAGGGCGTGGGGGTAGCGTAGTCGTCGTAATTGTCAGGTTGCCTCGCTTACGCATCGGGTTACCATGGCACGGTCCGCCAGAACTCGCTGCAGCCGCTCAATTTGCCATGCACTCGGGGTGACCTTTCACGAAGCGATCTGTCGAGGCGGGATTCTTTGCCAGATGCTTGGCCGGTCTGACTGGCCGCTCGACCAGATTGCCGCCGCAATTGGGGCAAGTATCGTCAAAGCGCGTCTTCGCGCATTCTGCACAGAACGTGCACTCGAAGGTGCAGATACGCGCATCAGCCGCGGCCGGTGGCAGATCGCAGTCGCAACACTCGCAGTTGGGTTTCAGCAGCAGCATGGGGTAATTCTCCTTATCGAGGTGTGGGCAGGGCGCAGGCTGGCAAAATTTTTCCGCCGGACGTCGGCGCGAGCGGCAAGGGCGCTTTTCCGTACCATCAGACGACACCTATCGCGCCGCTTGCGGATATACTTGATGGCCACGCTTTAGATCATTGGCGCCGCAGCGATCAATACCGCGGCACAGAAAAAGTGGTCTCTGTGACATATCCGTCGTACCCATCGTGCGCGTCATTTGTGCGGCCCAGTCGTGATCGAAGTGCGAGGTCGTCGGCATGTAGCGATAGGTCAGACCCGCGCGACGATTGCCGGAATTGTTGGCTGCTGAGCCGTGGACCAGATAGACGTCGTGTATGGAGATCTGGCCTGCCCGCAGAGTCACGTCGACCGCATCGTCCAGTGAGCAATCCGCGTCGTCAAGCACCTGGTTCAACGTAAAATCATCGCGATCGTCGCGGCGATGCTGATAGATCCGCCTGGCCCGGTGGGAGCCTGGCAGCACGCGCAGGCAGCCATTGTCTGGCGTTGCATCGTCGATAGCCAGCCACAGCGTGACACTTGCCAGCGGCTTGATTGGCCAATACTCGCCATCCTGATGCCACGGTGTTGCCTTGCCTTTTGTACCTGGCTTGCCAAACAGGGCCGAACCCCACATGAGGAAATCCGGACCGATCAGTTGCTCGATGATGTCGAGCACCTCGGGGATTTGCGAGAAGGCGAGCCACTCCTGATATTGATGAAGGCCAGGCACATAGTTCGGTACGTGCGGGCTTGGCACGAAATCCAGACTGATCTGCGGTTGATTGCGCTCGATCGCCGCCGTGGCGTTGCGCAGCCGGGTCAGCCACGTGTCGGACAGTCTGAAGTCCGGAACCAGATAGCCTTGCTGCTGGTACTGATCCAGATCTCTTTTGTCCAGTTTGTACATGGACCGGTCTCCTCTGCTCGCTTGTGACCTGGCGCCTGCCAACACACTTTGGCGATTGCCTTAGCGGTATTTAAACATTCGTTACCAGCGTCAGTAAATTTCGATTCATTGATGATTGCCAAGGTGCTGTCTGTCAGGCAAGTACATATCCGCCGTTGACGTCCAGGATCGCTCCGTTCATGTAGCGAGAGGAATCCGAAACCAGAAATGCCAGAACATCGACGATGTCATCCTCCTGCGCCAGCCGCCCCAATGGAATCTGCTCTGCCAGTCGGGCTTTGCGATTCTGTGCCTGATCGCTGGAAGCCCCGATCAATTCAGATACGCGCTCGCCATCTACCGGCCCTGGTGCAAGCGTATTGACGCGAATGCCATGCCGGCCGTATTCGTGTGCCAGATGTCGGGTGAGCCCGATGACACCGGTTTTCGCAGTGGTATAAGACGCGCCCAACAAGGGGCTGACCGATCGACCAGCATTTGATGCGAAGTTGACAATGCTGCCGCGCTGCTGCTCGAGCATTTGCGGCAGCGCATGTTTGGCACAGAGAAAATAACCAGTGAGGTTCGATGCCAGCACCATCTGCCATTCATCGAGCGGAGTCTCGTGAGTAGCACGGAAGGCCTCGCCATATCCGCCGGCTGCATTCACAAGCGCATCAATGCGTCCGAATGCCTCCATAGTCTGGGCCACCATTGCCTTGACAGCGATCTCATCACTGATATCTGCAGAGGCTGCGATCGCTCGTCCACCACCAGCGCGCTCGATCTTATCGACTGTCGCCCTGACAGCTTCTGCGTTAATATCCACCGCGCACACAGCCCATCCATCACTGGCCAGTCTCAGGCAGGCCCGCTGCCCAATGCCCCGACCAGCACCGCTAACTATTGCAACGGGTGTGTTCATTTGGTTCCTTTTGCTTCATGTCGTCAAGTCCCGACACTGTGCCATAGGTGTAGTAGCCGGTAAATCTGAGGACGCTGTCGACGTCAGCGAGATTTGGGATGGTCGAAAACGTAACGGTTCACAGCACGCCTGACTGGGCGTCCCCGTCGTACCCGAGGGCGG
This sequence comes from uncultured Granulosicoccaceae bacterium, assembly GCA_964646405.1. Taxonomy (GTDB): domain Bacteria; phylum Pseudomonadota; class Gammaproteobacteria; order Granulosicoccales; family Granulosicoccaceae; genus CAKZSB01. The sequence continues at coordinate 11,207 of CAZYDV010000055.1, forward strand.
TGTCCGTCGTAACCTGGCCGTCTGTACCTGGCTGGCGGCACTCAGCAGTAGTTTAAAATGGCGTTCGTGGACATTGCAGGTGCCTGCTGTTACGCGGCGGGCGAATAAACGGGAATAGGAGGAAACCTGATGACTAAACCTTACACCGGCATCTGGCCGGTCGCTCCCACACCGTTCAATCCGGATGGCAGTCTCGATCTGCCGGGTATGAAGCGTGTGCTCGATTGCATGATCGATCAGGGGGTCGATGGTATCTGCATACTCGCCAATTACTCTGAGCAGTTCCTGATTTCTGATGAGGAGCGCCAGTCGCTGACGCAACTGTGTCTGGAGCACGTCGCCGGCCGTGTACCGGTGATTGTGACCATCAGTCACTTCGCCACCGATATTGCCGTTGCCCGGGCAAGGTCTGCCAAGGCGCTCGGCGCGAGTATCGTCATGATGATGGCCCCTTATCACGGCGCTTTGCTCAAAGGCACGGCGGAGCAAACCTTCGAGCAATTTGCCAGGGTGGGCGAGGTCGGTATACCGATCATGCTGCAGGATGCACCATTGTCCGGCGTTGAGCTGTCTGTCGATCTGCTGGCCCGCATGGCGCACGAAGTCGATATGCTAAAGCTGTTCAAGATCGAGAGTGTCGGCACGGCGGCAAAATTGCGATCTCTGATGGAGACGGCTGGTGATTCTATCGATGGCCCGTTCGATGGCGAAGAGGGTATTACGCTGCTGGCGGATCTGGATGCCGGTGCAACTGGAAGTATGACATCAGCACTGATTCCCGATCTGATTCGACCAGTCGTACAGGCGCATCTGGCGGGTGATCGGGCGAAAGCTGCGGCAGCCTACAACCGCGTATTACCGGTGATTAACTTTGAAAACAGACAATGTGGATTTCGCGCCTGCAAGGAGGCCATGGTTGCGGGCGGGGTTATCAAGTCGGCGTTTTGCAGACATCCGATTCCGGCTCTGCCAGAGCTCGTTCGGCATCAGTTGCTGGACCTGATCGGCCCGTTCGATCCGGTGGTCACTCGCTGGGGCAGGTAGTTTATCGCCTATCCGGCCATTTGAAAAAAGTTGTGTTCGGCCTGGCCTGGCAACACGCTACGTTACCCGACACACCGCAGTGTGCCGGGTAGCGTTTTCGACCCGTGTGTTACCACGGAGAACGTGGAATCGGAATCCCAGGCCATCTGGGGCGTATTGGAATTCGTATTGGAAACCTGGGAGGCCAGCCACCGGGTAAGATCGACAGGCCACCAGCAACCATTTCGAGCTGATCATCACTCAGCTCCATATCACCGGTCTCTGGTGCAATTGGCATTACCACGGTACCGACTGCTTCCTGTACGATATTGATCTTGATTTCCTTAAGCGATCCACTTTCAAGACCGTACAGATCTTCAATGGTACCGTGTGGATCCGCCAACAGGCTGTCGCGAAACTCGCTACTTTGTAGACAATTGTTTGCGATTTCGTTTTTTATATTTCCAAGCTGCTCTCGCGCTTTTTCGATATTCATGATTTCTCCTTGATATTTCGAGTTGTCAGTGTACGAACAGCCGAATCACCACCATCCCTGTCGTCTGCCCTCTCGGGCTACTTCTATTCCACCCCTGACGATCACGGGCGTAAGCGCCACAGCGGCAGCCGCTGCCGCCCCGATAATTGCCACTGTCAGGAATTCTCCGCCTGCAACTTGTTCAAGTTCTTCGTCCGTGAGTTCTCCCTCGAGATCTGGCGGTATTGGGATGACAATGGAGCCGACTTCTTCCACTACGGGCACTATCGTGACGGCGCTCAGCGTGCCGGGTTCCATCCCATATTCTTGTTCAACAGTAGCGCGAGGGTTCGAAATCATCGATTGGCGAAATTCGGAATTCGTCGCCGATTTTTTCATGACTTCGTCTTTGATCTCGATTGTGCGCCGAGCGATCGACGCGAAATCGTCTTTACTAAGCTGTGCTTGTGACACTCTATAAGCCTCCTTTGCTGATGTTGAGAGCATTGGTCCAGGTATCACGGCGGCGCTGGAGCTCTTGCCATCCATAAAAAAATTAAAATTCCACAGCATCACAACGGATAGCAATGTCTGTGATTAATAGCCAGCCGTTGGGGAACGTTAACAGAGTGAGTATTTGTATAACAATGACGTAAAGTAACTAGATCCAACGTAAAAAAAATGACACCTGTATACCCGATATACCCCTGATTGTATTCCAGAAGGATTCTCCATCTAGTGAACTGCAAAAAAAACAGTTATAGATTAGCGTTGACACGGATACGTTAAACCGGTTGGCTCTATCTGGATTGCACCGGTTCGATACGGTACTGTTTAGGCGAATAGTTAAAAGGGATGTTGTCAGTATGGACAAGCGTGCGTTGTCGAATTTTGCGTTGAGTGACTACCTGAGGATTTTGCAAAGCCGCCTGTGTCCGTCGATTGTTAGTGAGGAAAACCTGGCGAGAATCATTCGACTGACAAATAGTCTGCCTGGCGAGGTCAGCACGTTTTTTGGTCTTGAGTGTCCAATGGAGGGTGGCCGAAGCGATGCGGATTTTCTATTTTGCTCAACTCAACATGAACGGCATATTTCAATGGTTGCCGGCACTCATCCCAAGGTTCACTTGCCTGAGAGTCTGTTTGACTCCAGGGCATGGAAAACTGTCGTTGATTTCTGCAAGGTTTGGGAGGCAGATAGCAGCGATCTACGCGGTGGTATTCACAACATGTGGTTAGAGTTCGATGTCGGTCGATCCGAAGAGCCATGGGATCCCAGTCTGTTTTTCGGCATTGAGCATGATCACCACCCGAGTGCCGAAGAGGTTTTGGAAGTTACAAAGCGAGCGCTTGGTTATCTGGATATTGATGCTGTTTGTGGACAGCGTGTTAGAACGCTGGAAAGACTCTTCGAGCAACTTCCGGATAGTGCCAGAGTTTTCCAGGTTGGGGTGATGTTGTCCCGTCTATCGCCTTGCACCAGGGTCTGTATACGCGGAATCGAACCTGAATATTTATCAGAGTATCTCGAACAGTGTGGATATTCAGGCAGGTTGGACGAAATGTATTCGTTCATCGAAACGATCGAAGGTACGTTTGACAGTGTGGCGCTCGATTTAGATGTAGGTGCCAGGATCGCAGCAAAGATTGGTTTGGAGTTCTCGTTCGAGTTGAATGACAGCGCCATGATTCGACTGGAAGCATTTCTCGCAAGCTGTTTGCAAGCTGGCTTGACTGATACAGAAACGGTCAAAAGTCTGCTCGATTTTCACTTTATCGATCATAGTGGAAAAAATTCGGAACTGTGGCCAGAGAAGTTGCTCAAGCAGACAGCCCTTTTTGGATTTGGGTCTATCAGCTTTATCGCCGGTTGGTTGCACCATGTGAAAGTCGATTTTTATGGAGACAGGCTTATGAGTGCAAAGGCCTACCTTGCGATGGAATCTGGCAGGATGAAAATTGGCGATTTGGTGTCGTTGGGAAAAAATGCAGTGTGATTTCGTCCGGAGAGTTGCTTTGCCTGTCAATATGGCGAAACCCCCGGTGGGTGACATCCATAGCTGGATTTGAGAATGCACAATCATCAGTACATTGACCGAGGTGCTTGACCCAGCTTCGTTGTAGATAAAGTCTGTGTGGTATTGATGCGATATATTGTATCGTCACGTCGGTACCTTCTTTGCGCTGCCAATTTTCAAGGCACGCTACAGGCAGAAGTTGGTTTCTGTACGACACCAGAACGATGAGATCGAGCGACTTTCGTTTGGCAGCGGAGTGCAGATGTTGGTGGTCGATAAAGCGGTGATCGAAACGACCATAGGCGGGGGATTGCTGGCTTCGCCAGGTACGCAGTGCTGAGTACCGGCTTTGGCATACCTTAGACCGCTTTGTAGTGGGCGATGTTTTTTGTCACAAAACCGTGCGTCAGACCGTCCTGGAGCTACGTCTCGTGGCTGGCGACAGGCTGGCGATGAAGGTCTGGCCCTTGGTCTGCGGTAAACTATCGAAGTAAATACCTCCCGGCTTAAAACGACAGGTCAACCACCCATGGCTAGTTTGTCCTGACACAGTCTGGCCGGGGTTAGCCCTGATTTGCTGAAACAAACTCCTATGCTAGAACTCTGGTCGCTTCTCTACGATCACCTGTACGATTTCCTCGGTGCCTATATGTTTCTGGCGCTGATGGTTCTGATGTTCAGCGGTCTGCCGGTGGCCTTTGTATTGGGAGGGACGGCCACGGTGTTTGGCGCCATTGCCATCGTGATCGGAATACTTGAACCGAGCAACATGTTTCTGCTGATTGGCCGAATCTGGGGTGGCGGTGGTACCGACGGCATCGGTATTGTTCATAACTACGCATTGGTTGTGATCCCTTTGTTTTTGTTCATGGGAACAATGCTGGAAAAGTCGCAGGTTGCGGAGGATCTTTTGTTAGTTCTCCAGGTAATGATGCGTCGACTTCCCGGTGTGTTGGCGCTTTCTGTCGCCCTGATGGGCACCATCATGGCTGCCACCACCGGGATCGCCGGGGCCTCAGTAGTGATGATGACTTTACTGGCGCTGCCCACCATGCTGGCGCGTGGTTACGACCCGGGGCTTGCGACTGGCACCATCGCCGCGTCCGCTACGCTCGGTATCCTGATTCCGCCTTCGATGATTCTGGTTATTCTGGCCTTCATGCTGGCGCTGCCGGCAGGCAATATGTTTTTGGGTGCAATAGTGCCCGGGCTGCTTTTGTCGGTGTTGTATCTGAGCTACATTGCCGCTATTTGCGCGCTTAAGCCTCGGCTGGCGCCGGCACTGCCGATCGAGGATGTCAGTGTCGAACCCGGCAGCAAAGCTCGATTGACCCGCGCCGTGGCGATTATGTTCGCGATTGTGGCTGTTTGCTGGTTCGGCGCCAAGTACGACAGCGATGTCAACTGGACCCTGCTCGGTTTCTTCGGAATTTTCCTTGCGTCCACGGTATTGGGAAAACTGGAAGGTAATACACTGTTGGGTGGTGTGTTGCGAGGCTTTGTGCCACCGGTGTTTTTGATTGGGATGGTGCTCGGGTCAATATTTGCCGGTTGGGCAACAATAACCGAAGCGGCCGGTGTAGGTGCTTTCGGTTCGATTGTACTTGCCTGGGTAAAAGGTACTCTGAATCGCAAAACGCTGAGTCAGGTGGTCCATCGAAACGCATTGAATAATGCCATGTATTTTTTTATTTTTGCGGGCGCAATTGCGTTCTCAACAGTTTTTCGGCTAGTCAACGGAGAGGAGTTGATCATCAATCTCATCCATTGGCTGCAATTGGAACCCCGGGGTTTGTTGCTACTGTTGATGGCCATGATTTTTCTACTGGGCTTTCTGTTCGATTTTCTTGAAATTATCTTGATAATTTTGCCGGTCTTTGCGCCAGTAGTCAGGCTTACAGCTCCAGATTTCGCAACACACCTTGGGCTGGAAGCGCCCGCCAATGTGGTCGAGTTGAAGTTCGTTCAGGAACAGGTAATGTACTGGTTTGCGATTCTGATGGCGGTGAATCTGCAAACCAGCTTTCTGACTCCCCCGTTCGGTTTTTCACTGTTCTATATGAAAGGTGTGGCACCCGCATCGGTAAAGATGCAGGAGATCTATCGCGGCATCATACCCTTTGTGCTGTTGCAGCTGACCGGTTTGTCACTGGTACTCGGATTTCCACAAATCGCGTTGTGGCTGCCGAATCTGGTATTGGGCCGGTAGGGCCGAATAGCATTCGAATTATGGGTACGCGTGAAAGCCAAACTATTTGGAGAATTTGCCAGTGTACTGTAACGTGCAAAATGTGAGAATGAGAGTTCGTCAGTTTGGTCGGGGCGCGCAGCTGTGCAGCAAGGCCATTGCATGGCGCCTTGCTCTCAGACAATGCCTGGCCGCCCGCGGTTTACCCCCTTATCAAGAGCTTTAACGCAGTTGCACGCCGACTGACGGGCTCCCGTAGGGTCGGTTGATCAAGGTTCTCAATCTTCGGAAAGTGAACGCTGTGACAAAAGGTCTTAAAAATACCATAGAAATTATGCGCTTTGATCAATCGACTCATTCTTATAGTTTGTACGTTGCAGTGCACTAATGCTCACTGCACTCGATCACATCGTCCTTGTATGCCCTGACATTGAAGCAGCGGTAGACGACTATACAAAGCTGCTCGGTGCTCAGCCTGTTTGGCGTGCAAGTGACAGCGACACGGCCACCGCTGTTTTTTCATTTCATAACACCGCACTGGAGCTGTTAGCTCCAGCGGGCGACGGCGCCGCTGCAGATAAACTTCGCGCTATGGTTGCCGATGGCGCAAAAATTACAACGCTGGTGTATCGCTCGGATTCGATCACGCAAAATCATCATGTCATGCAACGACGTGGCCTGAACCCGAGTGACATTACTGACGGATCAAGCGAGGATCTGATTACAGGGCAATCGCGGCAGTGGCAGCGCTTTCGAATACCCGACGACGCCATGGCCGGAGTTAAAACATTCGTCGTTCAAACTCAGTCATCGCTTAAGCCTGCCCAAACACACGGCGACGCTGTCAGTGCTCTGGATCATCTGGTTATTCAAACACCGAATGTTGATCGTTTTGTCGCAAACTATGGCACGAGACTCGGCCTGCGTCTGGCGTTGGACCGCAAGGCCTCACAGTGGAAAACACACTTTCTCTTCTTTCGTGTCGGAGACTGTACGATTGAAGCTACACACCGACTTGGTGAGGTACATGATACCGCCGGCACGGACAAGATCTGGGGCCTGACCTGGGCCACTGAGGATCTCAATGGGGCGCATAGTCGACTTAGTGATGCCGGTATAGACGTTAGCGAGATTCGCGATGGCCGCAAGCCGGGATCTCGCGTGTTTACGGTTCGAAGTGGTACGCTGGGTATCGCCACTCTGTTTATTGCTCATACCCCCCGAGGTGTTGGTTCGGCGATATCGAATGGAAGCCCGACGCGTCAGCGAGGAGAGTGAGGGGAGCGTCGTATTGCTCACGCTGCGGGTTACCAGCAATACGAGATCGGGTTGCTGTTCCAATGACCTATCCGCGCTGCCGTGCTTGCCACGGTAACCAGAGGTTCGCGTGGGAGGGGTGTTAGTTCCGACGAATTGAGTAATCGTGATGACTGCCTCGCTGACGCGTCTGGTTTCCAGGTGGCATGGCGCGCGGGTAGCCCGACGCGTGAGCGAGGATGATTCACATCGTTTGCAGCATCCGCCGTGCTTGCCACGGTAACCAGAGGTTCGCGTGCGAGGGGGTGTTATTTTCGACGAATTGGGTAATCGTGATAACTGCCTCGCTGACGCGTCTGGTCTCCAGGTGGCATGGCGCGCGGGTAGCCCGACGCGTGAGCGAGGATGGTTCACATCGTTTGCAGCACCGACCGTGCTTGCCACGGTAACCAGAGGTTCGCGTGCGAGGGGGTGTTATTTTCGACAGGTTGAGTAATCGTGATAACTGCCTCGCTGACGCGTCTGGTTTCCAGGTGGCATGGCGCGCGGGTAACCCGACGCGTGAGCGAGGATGAATTTCCTGAGAAGTAGTGTGAACAAGTGTTCTCTGCAACAGGCGCAATAGCAAAGCAGAAAAACGCAGGAATAGCCGCTGTTATATTATTTCCCCAATGACCCACGAGTGGCGACCCACTACATGCATTTGTACGGAAACCACTCAAGCGCAAAGGCCATTGCGTCGCCGTTTTGCTCAAACCAGAAAACTGTTGGGCCGTTGTCTCTGGGCACGGGCAACCAACTGCCTCGGCAGTTTTTTTCGCACCATTTCGTCATCGCTTCGTGCTCGCGGCTGATGAATGTATCCAGGGGCGGGAAGTCGCCACTGCGTGAATCTTTCTTTACCGGTATTCGTACCGGGTGCCAGGTTTCGGTGTCAAAGTTGTTCAGTGACATGGCTGAGCGTCAGGCTGTTTGGTGGCGACATAGGATTCGTATGCATTCTAACTGCTTAAATACGCGATGCGAGATGTTGATCAGTGATCAGAAGGCATAGAGACTGATGGGGGCTGGGTCGAGCTCATAGAGTGCCCGGGATATGCCATGTCATCAGCAAGGCCTCACATCAGTCACTCATCTTGTTGTCTCAACAGGTTAAGAAATCGCTGTTCGATTTTTGATGCCTGTGTGTCGGACCGCCGGACTGCGCCCAGTGGCCGCTGAAACTGGGGGTGGTCAAACTTCAGGAAGGTCAGCCGGTCTTCGAGATACGGTGCTGTTGTCGCACGCGGCATAGTGGTGATCAGGTCGGTCTGTGCGATCACTTCCAGAACCGTTCGGATCGAGTCGGTTTCGAGTCCGATTTGAATATCGGACAGCCCCAGTGAAATCAATGCCGCCTCGGTTTGCTGGCGCAATAGGCTGCCTCTTGAGTGTGCCAGCCAGATTTGGTTGGCAAGATCCGGCGATCTGATTGACCGCCGGCGGCTTAATCGGTGTCCGGTGCGGCACAAAATGCCGACACGGTCATCGATAAGATGCTCGAATAACAGGCCGCTGCTCGGGTCGGCGAGGCTTCGCGGACCCAGTACAAGATCGATCTGACCACGTTCCAGCATGCTGCGAAGTTCGTGTACCAGACCGGTGCGAAGCTCCACCGTGCAGGATGGATTGGCGCGGATAAATTCGGATAGTGCGTCGGTGAGGAATCTGCCAGCGACAATCGGTGGTGCACCCAGCCTAAGTGCGCCGGTTACACCGCTGACGGACAGATCGGCTGCGGCTGTCGCGTGAGCTTCGGCCTGACGAATGGCCAGTCCGTTGCGGGCGAGTTGCAGGCCGAGATCGTTTGGAATTGAACGGCGGCCATCCCGCTGAAACAAATCGGTGCCTACTCGCAGCTCCAGTGTGCGCATATTGCGGCTCAGGGCGGGTTGCGTGAGGCCAAGTTGGCCGGCCGCCGAATGGAACGACCCCGCTTCGACGATAACCGACAACTGCACTAGATGACGCGGATCAAGTTTCATAGCAATATGGTATGTATCGCTCGATTTGTTTGATTATACGAAATGGTATCGCTTTGCTACGATCTGTCTGCGACCAACTGGGCACAGCGAGGAATCCATGTTTAATTTCCGTCACTTAATCGCATCGGCGTGCATTGCATCTGCCGCTGCATTGGCGCCGATCCTGGCGTCGGCACAGATTTACAAGGGAGAGACGGCGGGGGCGGGTGATCCGGTTCACGCCATGTTTGTAGCGTTTGCCAATCAGGCTGCTAAAGCCGGAGTCGAGATTCAGGTTAATGCGGGGCAGACGCTGACTAAATCGATGCTGAAAGGCGCCAAGGGCGAGATCGACTTTTTCTCCACTGTGCCATCGCTGGTGAACCTGATGGCCGGCCAGAAAAAGATGTACAAAAATGTTGAGGGCGCGCCGGAGCTGTCGAAGAACCTGCGCTCGATCGTCGGCTTCAAGGCCGGCGCCTATCACCCCGTGACGCTCGCCGGATCCGGCATCGAGAACTGGGAAGACATCAAGGGCAAAACGGTTTTTACCGGTCCGCCTGCGGGTTCGGCATCGGCCACATCTGAAGCGTTGATCAAGATTATCACCGGCTACGAAGGCGGCAAAGACTACAAAGCCGTGCGCTTGAGCTGGGGCGAGGGCTATACCGCTCTGGCCGATGGCAAGGTCGATATGATGGTGCGGCCAGCGGAAGTCGGTTCATCCAACGTGGAGCGGTTTGGATTGTCGGGCGAGTTTCGGGTGCTGTCGATTCCGCAAGAAGTCATTGGCAGCGAAGCCATGCAAGCGCTGTTCGGACGCCCCGGTCGCGGTATGCTGGAATTCGACGGCGGCATTTATAAAGGCCAGTTGACTGAAGGCAAAATCACCGCATTGGGATTCACCCAGTTTGTCGGCACCCAGGCCGGTGTATCCGATGATGCCGTCTATGCGGCCACCAAGTCTTTCTGGGAAAATATCGATGAGGTACACGCCACCGCGTTCTTTCTAAAAGCGGTGACACCTGAGACTGCGTTTACCTCGGTTAACGTGCCGCTGCATCCGGGGGCTGCACGTTACTACGAGGAAGCGGGCGTGGAGATTCCGGAAGCGTTGCGCCCGTAACCTTGCACTAGTTACCGCACATGTCGCGGTGATATGACAGACGAGTCATCACCCGATTCGGCGCTGTTTCGCTACGCATCGATACTCGCGTGCTTTGCGCTGGGTGCGATAGCGCTGTACAGCTCAGGGATCGGATTGGTCGATCCCAAGCTGCATCGCGCCGGGGGTTTCGCCCTGGCGCTGATCGCAGCCGTGGCCGTAGCGCGCAAGCGGCGCATCGCCAAAATCGGTTCAATCTCGTCTCTGCAATCGGTTGTTGATATTGCGTTGGTGATCGCCGGGCTGTGGTCGATCTGGTCGTTCTATTTTGTACAAACCCAGATGGAGACCGCGCTCTACGATGTCACCACCCGCGATGCCTGGCCGGCGATGGCGGGGCTGGTGGTGTTTCTGGAACTGTGCCGCAGGCTCTGGGGCTGGGGGCTCTTTGGCGTTGGTTTGTTTGGCGTGCTGTATCTGATGTTCGGGCAGGATTTGCCGGGGTTGCTGGCGCATAGCGGGTTTTCGCTGAAGGAGGTTGCCGAAGCGTTCTGGTACAACACCAACAAAGGGGTTTTTGGCTCGATCACTAATATCGTGCTGAGCACGGTGTTCATCTTCATCATCTTTGGCGTGTTGCTTGAGGGTACGGGCGCCGGCGATACGCTGCTGAAATTTGCCTTTCTGCTGACTCGCCGCACACGGGGCGGTCCGGCGCATGCCGCGATTCTGGCCTCATCGATGTTTGGCACCATGTCGGGCTCCACGGTCGCCAATATCGTTGGCACCGGCACCTTTACCATTCCAATGATCAAAAAGCGCGGATTCTCGCCGGCCTTTGCCGGTGGGGTTGAGGCTACGGCCTCATCCGGCGGGCAGATCATGCCGCCGATTATGGGCGCGGCTGCGCTGGTGATGGCGGATCTGACCGGGGTGGGGTATCTGAATATTATTATCGCCGCACTGGTGCCGGCACTGTTCT
>CAZYDV010000056.1:0-22209 GCA_964646405.1 uncultured Granulosicoccaceae bacterium
GCTTTAACTTTCTGGGTTTTAGTATCAGGAAGTATAATGGCAAGTTACTGATCTGGCCACAGGACGGCAAACCGGCCGCGTTGCTCGCACGGGTTCGTGAGCAACTGGGCAAGTTACATGGGTTGCCGTTTCATGTCGTGATCATGAAGCTCAACCGGATGTTGCGAGGATGGGCCTATGCCTATCGTCGTTCGGTTGCCAAAAGACGTATGACCTGGGTCGATGAGCGAGTGTACGGTTTAATGGTAAACTGGCTCAGGCGAGAATATCGCCAACAGACCTGGGCGAAGATATCGAAGCGATACTACCCGTTTGTACGTGGGCGGCATCGATTCAGCGCAAGCTACAAGAGCGCTAATGGTAAGGCGAAGAGTGTGCAGTTGTTTCGCACTTCGGATTTGCCGATTCGGTATCACACGAAGATTCGCAGTGAAGCGACTCCATACGATCCGGCTTTTCGGGAGTACTTTGATGAACGGGATAGAAGAAGGATGTACTGGCTCGCGTACGATCGTGATTTTCTTAGTCGATCGGCAATCGAGCGAGCAGTGGCGTGAGCATGCCCATTGGAAACGACATGCCGGGTCGTGAAAGATCGGCCTTTGAAGGGTTTGAGCCGTATGATGGGAAACTATCACGAACGGTTCTTAGGGGCGAAGGGCTGCAAGGCCCTGAGCTACCCGGTGTGCCATAAGAACATATACATCGGACCCATCGAAGTTAACGTTAGCGAGATCAAACCTACGCTCAACAATTTGGATTTTAGTGTCTTGGCAGTCTAAAACTACTGAAGAAATACCAAGATGTTATAGTTCGCAATACTTCGTTAACATTTTGATTCTTTTGCCACTTGGAGTAATAAATGTCGATTGTGTACGCACTGATTGCAATAAACCTTATCAGCATAGTGGTTTGTCACCGGATTGCTAAACGTCGTGGAGCCAATCCTGTGTTTTGGGGGGTCATGGGTGCATTTTTTGGCCCGCTCGCAATACCTGTTACTTTCTTGTCGAGTAAACGGTTATACAGATGCTTAAGATAGTTACGAGATTGCTGCCAGAGTTTGGGACGACGTATGGGCCAAGTGGGGCAGGTCCTTTTCCTGCGATACTAGTATTGCACGGTTCGGAGGGTGGCCTATCTGGTTGGTCGCACTATATTTCAGTGCTTTTGGCATCGCATGGATTTATAGTGTATCCACATGCTTATTCGGTCGATGGAAATGCATGGAACGCTGGAGCTATAAAAGACATTCCAATTGATCGTACAGCAGATGCTTTAGCTGCGCTTCACGATTTTGAATATACGACTAAACGCGTGGGAGTCTATGGCGTGTCTCGTGGAGGCGAGCATGCCTTACTTCTAGCATCTTTGCTCGCGTCTCAGAATGAGATTTATCAAGCTGATGCGCTAGCCGCACATAGTCCCTCCGATGTCGTTTGTGGTGCGTTCGATTCAAAAAGATATCGTGACTCAGGAGATCCTGGTTGGCGGGAATGGGATCCTGCTGAACGAGCATGGACATGGAAGGGTGAGTCTGAAGATCTAAAGCCGACCACTCCGATAGAAGTTGAACTGTATCAAGGTCCAATCTTCTTAAGTCATGGTACGAATGATACGGTCTGGAGCGTAGAAATGACCAAAAGATTGGAAAATAGATTGAAAGACAGAAGCGCACACTTTGAAGTACACTACTACGAAGGTGAAGGCCACATTTGTACAGGTGAGGGAGAGAACAAGCACAATGAGTTACTTATTCAGTTTTTTACAAAATACTTGCATTCATAAATGAATTTTAACCAAGAAGGTAGTGTTTTTGAGTAAGCAATCGGCGTCGATTTGTGTGAATAGACGCAAGCTCTGATTTATATCACGGAATGACGGTCACCTGCTAAACGGCAAATTGCAGTGCGATGCCCTAATGGATTCATGTGAAAGTGTCATAAGGCCAGAGCGCGATCGACTGCCCGACAGGTCGGAAATTTAGATCGCCGGGCGTTGTCGGTAATTTCGCATAGAAGACGATTGAGCGTTGTCTTGCAGGATCATCAACAATCGCGCCAGGCCACAACGCATAACGATTCTGGCAAGGTGGTTTCAGTCAGTTCTCTCCACAAGTTTAGGGGTTTAGAAAACTCATGCGCGGATTACTACTGTAAAACGGTCTTGCGCTTGTCCAGGAAATGACTTCCTGCTTCAAGTTCGCCGTGTGAACAGGGCAGGCTAATCACACCGAGAGTCATACACCCATGTTTTTCTATCTTCGGGACCAATGGATCCGGAAGAGAAGTAGAACCGATCGTCAACGACAGTCAGGTCCGCTGGAAAACCGAGGCCGGGCTCTATAAATCGCCGTAACTGCTGGGTTGTTTGGTCGTAAACCCATAATTTGAAATCACCAATGGTATCTTCGGCTCTAAAGTAGATGGCGTTGTCAAGACCAACAAAGCCAAACGCACGACTACCATCCGCGCCTGGATTGATGTCAGCCGTTATTCTTGTCGTATCGGTTTGCGGGTCATAGACAAAGGGTTCACTGCCTCGCACGTCATCACTAAATTGCACAATCAATAGACCTTCGGCTGCACCGATTATCTCGCCGTTGGTTTGGCGCCCGTCTATCGTGTATTCGATGAATGCAGGCCGGGCTTCAGTCTGTGGGTCGTACACGCGCGTCTGCCCACCTGAACGCGTGTTGAAGTAGATTTTTCCATCGATTACATACAGCGGACCAGGGCTACTGCCACCAATAGCGGCTGACAGATCGGCAACCAGTGTACTTTCGTCGGTTGTTGGGTCATAAACCCATAGTTCACGACCATTGATGCCGTCACTGGCTGTGAAATACAATTTGTTCTGCACCACGGTAAGAGAATCCGGGTTACTGCCTATCTCACCTTCGAATATGTCTGAGACAGGTCCAACCACGCCTGTTTGGGGGTCAAACATCGCTAGTTCAAAACCAATGCCGAATTCGTCGGAGGTGAAAAACAGTTTGTCGCCGAGCGCTGTCAGGTTGCTCGGTGGAGTAAAGCTCTCGGTTCTATCGGGAAACAGGCGCAGCGGTTGTGGCGCTTCTCTTGTGGCCGGGTCGTAAACCCAAAAGTCTCGCACAGTCATCAGGTCGCGGGCGGTGAAATACAGCTTGCCGTCGACAACAGTCAATTCAGCAGGCCCGCTGGACACCGGCCCTTCGAAGATGTCGCCAAGAATCGTCAGTTCACCGGTTGCCGGATTGTAGGCGCTGAGTTCGCTTCCGGTATCTGCGGTGGAACGGGTCAGGTAGGTGATTCCGTCAATGGATACGGCGCCATCGGCACTGGTTGCACCGTCTTCATCCAGGACATTCAGTGCCACAGAGCCATCTCCATCGGTATCGGCGCACTCCGCTGGCAAAGGTTGTGAATCTGGTTCGTCCAGGCGGCACGATGTCAGCGTGACAGGATTCCACCCCCACGGATAGCCACCTCGGTCCTCGCATTGCGATGACCCAATGATACAGGTGGAAATCCCGTTCCAGCCCCACCCATCGCCATCAGTATCTACGCAGGCAGAAGGCTCTGTTTGCACTCCGAGAATACAAGAGGATTGCGTTCTCTCATTCCAGCCCCAGGGAAAGTCGCCACGGTCCTCGCAAACGCTATCTGCATCCGATCCAGTCACAATACAGCTTCGCTCGTTTTCCCATCCATAGCCGTCGCCATCCGAGTCACTCGTCTCGGACGCGCATACCGGCAATGAATGATCCCCGGTAGACTGGGCACCGGAAACCGATGTGTAGAGCAGAATCGCCACGAATGGCAGGGCCAGTATTTCTGTTTTCACGAATATAAATCCATCAGTCGTAGTGGCGGATAAGAATCGACGTATTGACAGACAATTATGGCGCATAGCGCGCTGTTTTTGGCGGTAAAAATACCTCTTAAGCACGCATTCTCGCGCATTGGTTTGGAATGACAGCAATGGCGAATAGCGGCGCTAACAATAGTGATACGGGTGTCACTAGCGATCTATCGTTACGTGGAGATGTCGGCAAGTGAATTCGTGCTGAAAGAAGATGATTAACTGCAGTCGCAGCAAGAAGAAACATTTGGAGCCGTTAGAATTTGTGAAACAAAAAGCAAATAGAATTATGGGGCCTGAATTAGGCGCTTAACCGAATATTTATCTTTCTGCGTCTAAAAAGGAATATGTTCTGATGTCGTCTAGTTTGGATCTGTCTGTATAGACTTCAATGCATTTTGGATTTGAGTGTCGACGATTTTAACAGTGTCTCGCACTGATGCTCTACAGCCGTCCTCGTTCCATTGTTCGATAATTGCCATGAGTCCACCGCAGATAAACACAATACTTGTCTGGCTTATGGTTGTAGAAAAGGACGAGTCGCGCAACTCTTCCACCACCAGACCGTCAATAGTTTTTCGCAGGTTTCGCATTATGATGCCGGCTGCGGCTGTGTCCCTGTTTTTTTCCATGATATCCCTATGGTGCCTGATGTGCTCCAGCAATTCCGGGACAAATTTCAGTGTACAGCTACGGTCCAGTCCCCTTCTGGTGTCGGCAGGGGTCAGGTCTCGTGCCAGAAACACTAATGATAGCTGCATGAGCTCTTCCCTGGTCGAGAAATGACTGTAGAAGGTGGAGCGTGAAATCCCTGACTCCTGGCAGATGGTGGCAACCGTGATGGATTCCCACGGATATCGCTGCATAAGCACTCTTAGTGCGTCCAACAGTTTCTGCTGGCTAGCCTGTACGCGACGATCCATAAACGCTGGTTCCGGTCAGATTGACTCAATGTGTACGATATCGTGGAAATAGCGGTTGCCGCTACTGGCAACTGCGAGACTAGTGGCCATAGTATCTGATCAAATAACTACGACGGGTGTTACAAATGGCAAAGGCGTTGAGTGTAGTACCGCCACAAAGGAATCGCCTCTGGCTGCAATGGGAGTGTATCCGTTAAGTTGGCTGATCGTGCTGTCATTGTTTGCAGCAGCCGTTCACGGTCACGTTGAGATGACCACCGCCTGGATGTTATCCAATGGCACATTGATCATTCTGTTCATCGCACTGGAAACATTGTTTCCGTTTCAGCGACGATGGGGAGCTACCTGGTCCAGTTTTTTCACGGATATCAAGTATATCGCCATGAACGGGACTTTTCTCGGTATGGTCAAGGCGGTCATGGGGTTGTATGCCGTCGATATCTCGGGTGAATCGACGGGTCCCGCGTCCAATTGGCCGGTATGGTTGCAACTTGCTGCAGCTTTACTCCTATTTGAAGCCTGTCAGTACACGGTGCACAGGTACATGCATGTAGGGAGCGGTCGCCTGGGGCGGTTTTTCTGGCGGCTTCACAGTGCTCACCATCTACCGGAAAAACTCTATGTCACTATGCATGCTGTCGGGCATCCGTTAAACGGCCTTGCCATTCAGACGCTATGTATTGTCGTGCCGATCTGGTGGATGGGATATGGCGAGGCTGCGGTGACCATGTTCCTGATGATCAATGCGATACACGGGTTAATCGCACACTTTAACGTGGATACCCGTATGGGTTGGCTCAACTTCGTTTTTGTTGGCACGGAATTGCATCGATACCATCATAGTTCTGCATTGAAAGAAGCGCAGAATTTTGGTGCGGTTTTGTCAATCTACGATCAACTTTTCGGAACCTTTGTTTATAAGCCTGGTGTAGCACCCGCTGAGCTTGGGGCTTTTAAACAAAGCGGTTATCCGGATTATAGCAATATCGCTCAATCGCTGATTTTCCCTTTCAAAAGCCCATCATGAATTTTCGAAGGGAACATGGCGCGAACGACTTTCGAGAATAGCTTTATGTCAGGTTAGAGGGTTTGCACTGTGGGCTGGAAATGTGCAGTAATACTGCTCGGTCGCTTCCGGCAGTCGGCTCCTCGTATAGTGTGCGGTGGTGGTATCACTTACCGGTGGTAGTGACTTTAACGAGGTTTGGCAGGCGTATTATCAAGCCAATGTCCCAACATTGTTTGATGAATTCCTTGCCAGTCTATAGATTGCTGATGAGGTCTGGTACCGGTTTACGCGTTGTTATTGCCGGGGCCGGTAGGCACGTAGTCCCGTAGTCCATCGCTTATTGTCTGGCTGGCATTCATATGAAAAATTCTGCACTATTGATCATTGATGTACAAAAAGGGCTGGACGAGCCCCGGATGGGTAAACGAAATAACCCGAACGCCGAGTCTAATATGGCGTTGTTGCTCGCTGAATGGCGGAAGAAGGCGCGAACGGTAGTTCATGTAGAACACAATTCGACGGAGACACGTTCAACTTTGCGTCCCGAGCTTCCGGGGAATGAGATTAAAGCAGTCGTACAGCCTCTGCCGGACGAAGTGTTATTTGAGAAAACCGTGAATAGCGCCTTTATCGACACCGAATTGCAAGCTTTTCTGCACGATCATGGGATTGAGGATCTGGTCGTAATCGGCTTGACCACCGATCATTGTGTATCGAGTACGGTGCGTATGGCTTTCTGATCTGGGTTTCAATGTCTGGTTGGTAGGCGATGCCACAGCCACTCATGAGCGACAGAGCGACGGTGGTGTGTTTTTCTCTGCGGAGCAGATGCATGAGATAACTCTGGCGAGTCTGAATGGTGAGTTTGCACTGTGATTGGGACGGTCGACGTTTTGGCCAATCCTGGCTTGTAACTGCCCACAGCACAGCTGACTGGGCGTGCCCGTTGTAACTGTAGGCGGTGTCAATCGAAACTGCCTGGCCGCAGCTGACCGGCCGCACCTAGCCGGCCGCACCTGGCCGGCCACCACTTAATACCAGCTAGTGCGTCATGGCGTAAATGACAACATTAATTCCCAATTTCACTGCATAGGTGGAGAAAAAGGAGGGGTAGTCGGGGTGGTCGGCCCATTCCCACGCGTCTCCCAGATCGGTGTTCCAGTTGATCAGTACCATCAGATGTCCACTGTCATCGAATATGCCGTGTACGTGGGGTACGGTGCCGTCGCTTTCGTGGGTGATACCGTTTGTTTCGTAGGCGATGCCATTGCGGAAGTTTGGCACTTGTTTGATATCCGTCAGTTCATAGACGATACTGAAAATGGGATGCGTGGGCGGGATCTCGACGATGGCTCGTTCGGGGAACACCTGTCCTAACTGGATTTGCAGGTTTTCCCAGGCCCAACTGCCCCATGAATCATCGATCAACAGGAAGCCACCTGCCAGCAGGTACTCCCGCAGTGCGGCGACCTCTGTTTGCTGTAGTTGCATTGCACTCATTTCGAGCGCGTATATGAATGGAAGGTGTCGAAGTTGCGGGTCGGTGAGTTTAACGGCGTACTCGTCGGCAGAGGAATCTATCGTGCTCAGGCGATTCAACGCATACAGGAAATGCCGATCTGCTTTGGGATAGTCGATGGACCAGCTTCCCCCCGATTCGTCACCTACGGCGAAGTCGTCACTATAGATGCCGCGGGCAAATTGAAACTCGTTGGGTGGCAACTCGCCTGCGTGCGCGGACGGGAGTAAAGATAGTGGGGTTGCCCAATGCGTGGCCAAAATGCACACATAAAGCCACAAGGGTACCCGTTGCTTCATGGTTCCTGGTCGGTACGGCGTGCCGGGACTATGCCGAATTGGCTGCAGCCTCAGTTTGGTGTGAGGGTGATATCCCATCTGCCGTACATCATTTTTTCTTCTTCTATGCTGCCCTCTTCAAGAAAAATCGCGTTCGGATCGTTGGGGTTGGCTTTTGGGTCGTCTTTAAAATAAAACTCTGTTTCGACGTAGCGATAGCCTGCGTGATCGATGTAGACATGCACGTGACTTAGTCGATGGCTGTTTCCCGGGATAACGGAGCCGAACTGATAAACACCCCGTTCGTTGGTGGTGACTATTCCCTGGTGGTAGCTTCTGTCAACGCCTGCACTGTCTGCGTGTCTTACGCGTATTTGCACGTTGGCCAGTGGCGTACCGTCAGTGCTGGTGACTCGCCCGCGAATACGCATTCTCTGGCCACTGTCACCTGGGGACCAGAGTTCCACCATGGCTGATTGTGAGTTGGGTGCCTGCTGCGCCTGTACGAAGGCAGATAGCAGCATGGCGGTGATGAAAATTGTACCGATGCCTGTTGCGATCAACCGATTCATTGGGCTCTCTCGTACCGCTGTTAAGTTAAGTGAGTTGTCTCTCACCTTATCTGCGTTGCCAGCAGGTTGCAATATCCTGCAATAGTGTGCAGCGGTCGATTGGGCAGTTAAACCGGAACCGAAATCTGTCATGATGGGATCGGTGCGGGCTCTGCTGTTTGCGTCAGTGAAGCGCGCTAGTGCAGCACAACACCCTCGAACGCGGCGTAAATTCTTTGTGTTCGGATGTCCAGGCTGGTGATATCGCCCAGTTTAAGTCCGATCTCGTCGTACAACATTTGACTGATAGCGTGTTCGCCTTCTCTGGTGCTTGGATAGCCTATTGCCAGAATGGCGTATCGGTAGCGGCTGAATGCGTTTTCGTCGGCTAGACCTGTGTAGTTGACAAACAATCTGACGTTGCCGCTCCATCCGGCTTCATAGTCGCTCGTTTCAAGCTTGTGTCGCACACTTTTTTTCACGTCGAACTGGTAGAAAACCGTATGGGTCGTGCCTTCGCAGTCTGGTGCCGGTTGTTTCACCGCATTGGGGAAGCGGTGCGTTAAATCTTCTATTTTGGCTTGCAGTTCCGTTGAATGACTCAGCAACGCGGTATCGATCTGTGTGCTGTCATTTGCTTCATCGGTGATCGTGTGGCTCAGTTTCGCGAGTAGCGAGGCAATCCCGTCCTCGTTGAACTGGAATGACGGTAGTGTTCTCAGTGGGCCTTTGGGTATATCGCCGATGTTCATGCCAGCGACGACTACGAAAATTCGATTGTTTGGGATGACGCCAACCAATGCACCTGTCTCGAATATCAGCCAGTCGAAGCGGCGGCTCTCGGGTGTGAGGAACACGATTGCACACTCAGGTCGTTCAGTCTCTCCGGTCCGCCGCAATTTTCTGCCGAATCCGGATTCCGGGTCGGCGTCGTACTGCGTGGTCTGCACCGATGGGAACGCATCTTTCAATATGTTGTTTAAGAGGGTCATTGCACCTGAACTGTGCAATCCGGAGTAGAGAACTTCAAGGTTCATACGCAACGTTACCGTGCAGGGTCAAAGCGGTGTCAAGCTGGGCCGTATTATCATACCGGTTCTGGCAGCAAGTGGACGAAACTGACTGTAGCGTTGCAGCGCTAGCCGGACACTGCATCGACATCGTTGCCGAAGGTGGTGTCGGTCCGGGTACTGGCCGCCTCGCTGCTGCCGCGAGCTTTTGCAGTCGCTGCGGAAAACACGGTTTTCAGTGAATCAGTTCGCGGTTACCATTGTCGTACCTGCATCCCCGTCGTCAATCTGGACTGCCGCATGCCTAAAACGCCCACCGCTGTTACGCCTCTCGCACGCAAACTTCGCTTGAAAACCGGCCAGTTGCGCTGGGTCTGCGATCTGAAGAGCATCCCGGCGAAGCTCAGTAGCGAACTGGAGCCGATCGATGGCTTGCTGGGGCAGGAGCGGGCCCTGGAGGCGGTGTCATTCGGGCTGGACATCCGCTCTGCGGGCTACAACATTTTTGTGCATGGTGACTCGGGGTCCGGCAAACACAACGCCATTATGGCGTTTGTCAGTGATCGTGCGGCCGGGGATCCCCAGGGACATGACTGGCTGTACGTGCAGAACTTCGAGGTGGAACACAAGCCCGTTGCGCTGCGACTGCCCTCGTGCGAGGGCGTGAAGTTCAAGGCTGCGCTGGATGGTGCGTTAAATGCGATCGCGGACGGTTTGCCATCGCTGCTGGAGGGCGAGGAGACCAAGGCGCGGCAGAAGGCGATAGAAGAGGATTTTCGTCAGGCGCAAGAGGATGGTTTCAAGCGCATCAGTGAGGTGGCGGAGCAACAGGGTCTTGCTATTTCGCAGTCCTCGCAGGGCTTTAATGTGGTGCCGGTGCAGGAAGGTGCGCCGATGTCGCAGGAGGTGTTTAATCAGCTACCAGCGAAACAGAAAGAGGGCTTGCAGCAGGCGATGCAGGATATCCATAAACTGCTGGCGGAGTTTATGGGTGAGCAACTGCCGCTACTGGATAAGGCCCGTCAGGACAGGCTGAAGTCGGTTTACGATGATGTGACCGAGGCGATGCTCTCGCACCATTTGAACCCGGTGCGCGCGGCCTATGCCAGTGATGAGGCGATCAGTGCACATCTGGCAGCCCTGGCGGCCGATCTGGCCGAGCACACCCCGTTGCTCGCCCAGTTGGCAGCGGGCAAGCTGGGCGGTGAGAACGGCAGCCCGGCGGCACGCGGACCCGAGGCCGTCAAGGCGGCGATGAAGCGCTACACCGCCAATCTATTGGTCTCGCAGGAGAAGAACTGTCAGGGGGCGCCGGTTGTTTATGAAGACTGGCCGGGCATTGGCCGCATGGTCGGGCGGATTGAGCATATCTCGCGCATGGGTGCGCTGGAAACCAATTTTAATTTGATTAAGGCCGGTGCTCTGCACCGCGCCAATGGCGGCTATCTGCTGCTCGACGCGCGCCGACTGCTGTCGTCGCCGGAGTCCTGGGAGGCGCTCAAGCGCGCGCTGCGCACCCGCGAGATTTCGATCGATTC
Organism: uncultured Granulosicoccaceae bacterium; assembly: GCA_964646405.1. Classification (GTDB taxonomy): domain Bacteria; phylum Pseudomonadota; class Gammaproteobacteria; order Granulosicoccales; family Granulosicoccaceae; genus CAKZSB01. The sequence goes on from CAZYDV010000056.1 coordinate 10,672, forward strand.
TCCGTATGCCAACCACGCGGCGCAAACTACGGTGACGCTGGAGCCGGCAACCATCCCGCTCAATGTGAAGGTGGTGATCTTTGGCAATCGCTCTATCTATTACCGGCTCGCTGCGATGGATCCGGATTTCGGTGAGCTGTTTAAGGTGGCGGCAGATTTTGACGACCGGATTGAGCGCGACCCGAACACGGTCGCGGATTTCACCCGGCTGCTTGCCGGTATCCTGCGTCAGGAGAACCTTAAGGCGTTGAACAAGTCCGGTATGGCGGCGGTGGTGGAGCAGGCGGTTCGCATGACCGATGATCAGGAGCGGATGACGCTGAGAGTCGGGCCCCTGGCTGATTTGCTGCGCGAGGCTGATTACACCGCCTGCAAGGCGGGCAGCAAGGCAATTGGCCGCGAGCATGTGCGGGATGCGATCGAGCAACAGATCTACCGCGTCGATCGGGTGCGTCAACGCATGCACGAACGCATACTGCGCGAGTCGGTATTGATTGATGTTGCCGATCACAAGGTCGGTCAGATCAACGGGCTGGCTGTCATGTCGATTGGTGGCTTTCGCTTCGGCAAACCATCCAGAATTACCGCCAGAACCCGCATGGGCAATGGGCGCGTCATCGATATCGAACGAGGCTCTGATCTGGGTGGATCAATTCACTCCAAAGGTATTCTGATTTTGTCATCGTATCTGTCGAACAATTACGCGCGCGATGTACCCGTCAATATGTCGGCGTCTATCGCATTTGAACAATCCTACGGCGGGGTCGATGGCGATTCGGCATCGTCAACCGAATTATATGCTTTGCTGTCGTCCTTAAGCGGGGTGCCCATCAATCAGGGATTGGCGGTGACGGGTTCGGTTAATCAGTATGGTGAAGTTCAGGTGATTGGTGGTGCGAATGAGAAAATAGAGGGGTTCTTTGATATTTGCTGTGGCAGGCCTGGCGGCTTGACCGGGAATCAGGGCGTGTTGGTGCCCGAGGGCAATGTGAAGAATCTGATGTTGCGACCCGACATCGTCGAGGCCTGCAAGGCCGGGAACTTTCATGTCTACTCGATCAGTCACATTGATGAAGGCATCGAAATTCTAACGGGTGCAGTGGCGGGCAAGCGCAATAAACGCGGCGAGTACCCGGAAGGCACCATCAATCGGCTGGTGGAAGATCAGTTGATTAAATTTGCAGAAAAACGCAGAGATTTTGCGCGCGGCAAGCGCCGCGATGACGATGCCAAACAAGACAACTCAGATGCCGCCGATGATCAGGATGCAAGCGCTGCTGTCTCGGATAAAAAGCCTGAAGCGAACAAAAAGGCGAAGAAAGCCACAAAAAAAGTATCGGCGAAAAAGAAGGTTGTCGCTAAGAAGCGTTCTTCTAAATTGACGTAATTCGCTAGGCTTCAGCCACCACGCGTAGCGTGGTGGCTGCGCGGGAGCAGCCTTGCAGTGACAGTATTCGCGACGCGCTCGCGGGCGAACGCCGGTTGGCGGACTGGCACCCGATGCAGTGCAGTTTCCGCCGATAAAAAACATCGACTCACAATGATGCAGGGCTACCAGTCCAGTCGCGCACGCCTGTCGCGCGCGTGTGGAGTTGAATCCAGAGTCACCCAGGTGGCGCATCCCGGGCAAACCACACACACGCTGGCTGTTGTCGGCCATGCGCTGACGTTATTCGTGTCGTGACGGTGACACAACGCCTGCCACAGTCAGTGTCAGGAGGCGGAAATATGACGAATTAGTTGTTTAATTTCAATTGTTTCATGCCGCTAAACTCGAAATAGCCTCAGTCTTGCCCTTCGGGCTGGAGCTGTCAGGTGTCGGGCCGGGAATCTGCCTGCACCCAGTTAGCGAGCACTGCGTGCGCTTAGGGATAATGGCGCGTGGCAGATCAATCTCGTTATGCATGAGTAACATGAATAACTGTGTGCTTCGCATGATCTCAATGACGCCCGTGCAGTCGCGAACAACTGTGACAGAGCCATCTGCCTCGCGCGGTTCTGGCATGCACAGCGGATCGTCGAGCTGAGATGGCAGAGAATAAACATCCAGACGAGTTGGCGCCGGAACGCGATGTGGACGAGCGCCCTGCAGGGCTGTCGGCGTCAGCTTCCGGCAATCCGTTGCTCGAGGCGCTTGAGCCACGAATGTTGTTCTCCGCTGAGCCGTTCGGTTTTGCCACAGATCTGTACGATGTGCCCACTGATGAGGCACTGGCTGACTCCGCGCTGACACTACCCGCCGGCGAGTTGGTGCTGATCAATGATAACGTGGGCGACCTTGAAACACTGATTGCCGATTTGCGGGTGCAGGCGGCGAGTGGACGTGACGTGGTGGTGCACCTACTCGACAGCAGCATGGCGGGCGTTGCGCAGGTGGGGGAAATCCTCTCCGATTACGACCACTCGTTTACCGCCATCCATTTTGTATCGCACGGCAATGACAGCGGTCTGCAACTGGGCGGTAGCTGGATCGATCGCGTCAGTCTGGATTCTCAGGCAGATGCCGTTTCGCAGTGGCAGCAGCATCTGCTGGATGATGCCAGCCTGTTGTTCTACGGTTGTGATCTGGCCGCCAGTGAACACGGTGTGGCATTGCTGGCGGAACTGGCAGCGCTGACGGGTGCATCGGTGGCAGCCAGCGATGATGCGACAGGCCACGACTCACTGCAGGGTGACTGGGATCTGGAGTATCGCAGTGACCACATTGCAAAGCTCGATCCCGTGTTAAGTGACCAGGCGCAGGATGACTGGCTCGACGAGCTCTCAACTTTCACCTATCGCAATGGCGATGCCAGCGAATATTCGCAGGCGGTGGATACGACGCTATCGGAGTCGACTGCCAACGTCGCGCAAGGTGAGGCAGAGTTACTCCATACCAGTCAGGCGACGGCAGATGCCAGTCAGGCGCTGCTTCGTTTTGACGGCATTCTGGCTGATTTTGTCGGTGATGCCGCGGCGGTAACATCCGCCACCTTGGCACTCAATATTGACCATCCCGCAGAGCCTGGTGCCACCGCCAGCCTGTATCCCATGCTGCAGGGCTGGGATGAGCACGTGAGCTGGAGCGGATTTGATGGCGGTGTTGCCACTGATGACGTGGAGGCGTCGTCGACGCCGGTCGCGACGTTTGCAGCAGACACCCCGGGCATGGTGACACTGGATGTCACGGCGTCGGTGCAGGCCTGGCTGAACGGCGATGTGAATCATGGCTGGGTAGTGATTGGCGATTCTTCCGGATCCGAACTCCGGCTGCACGCGAGCGACAGCACCGACATCACGGTGCGCCCGCTGTTGACGATTGTGCAGGGTAATTCGCTGACTGTGACCACCACAGCGGATACCAGTGATGCGCCCGATTTGTCCTCTGTCTCTGCGTTGCTGGCAGACCCCGGGGCCGATGGAGAGATATCTCTTCGCGAGGCGGTGATCGCAACGAATAAGACGGCCGGCAGCGACACAATCTACTTGCCGGCGGGCCGCTATGAAATCGCTCAGGACGGTAATGATGAAGAAGCGACGCTGGGTGATCTGGACATTCTCGATGAATTGAACATCTTTGGTGCGGGTAATGGCGCCACGGTGATCGATGCCAATGAGATGCATCGCCATTTCGATGTGCGAGATGACAATGGCGGGGCGCGGTTGAACCTTGGCAATCTGTCGCTGGTGGATGGAAATCAGAATGATGGTGGCGCGCTGTCAGTAGCGACTAACTCCACAGTGACGCTTTCCGGTGTGGTGCTCGCAGACAACACAACCGGTGGCTCTGGCGGTGCCGTTCACAGCCAAGGAACGCTTAGCGTCAGTGATAGTACCTTTGAACGCAACACCGCGACGAGTCAGGATGGCGGCGCTATTTTCGCCGAGGGCAAGTTGTCTATTGCGGATTCGCGTTTCCATCACAACGAGGCTAAACACGGTGGTGCGATTCAGTTTAGTGCGACACATGCCCTGGAAATTTCAAATACCGATTTTTTCGATAATACGGCAAACGCTCATGGCGGTGCACTGGATGCCAGCTCTGGTACGGTCGCGATTTTCCGCAGCGCGTTTCACAGCAATGATGCTGACAAAGGCGGGGCGATTAACGTCGATGGCAGTGCCAGTACCAGTATTTCACACAGTACGATAAGCGCCAATACGGCCAGCGCCGAGGGGGCAGGCATTCGCGCCCGCGGCGGAGGCAACACCATGGATATTGAGTCGAGCACAATCGCGTTCAACGATGCCGGAAAGGGTGGTGGATACGACAATAACGGCGATGTGCAGACCACCATTGGCAACAGTATTTTTGAAGGGAATACCGAAAACAGCACGACTGCAAACGCATTCAGAGATACCCAAAACATCGACAGCGATGGCTACAATATTGTCTCTGACAACAGTAGTAATTTTTCCCAAATCGGTGATCTGACAGATCTCAGTGCAAGACTGCAGTCATTGCAGTACGTTGGCGAATCCAATGTCGCAAGCCATGCGCTACACGCTGATAGCCCGGCGCGTGATACGGGTCAGCCGCTGTTGGCACAGACCGATACCAACGATTATCCGCGCGTGGGTACCCCGGATCGTGGCGCGAGCGAATCCTTCTCACAGGCGGCTTCGCATACGCATGGAGCACCGATAATCGACGGCTTGATCGACGCACAGTGGAGCCTTAGTCAATCGATTGATCTGCTTGACTACAGCGGTGATGTGTCAATAGTGCCGAACAGCCCGGGGGCAAGCTGGCGTGCCGCGTGGGACGACACCGCCCTTTATTTGTTGGTTGAGGTAAGCGATAGCACACCATTCGAGGACTCTGCAGATATCTGGGACGATGATGCCGTAGCCGTGTATCTCGATCCGAACTTTAGTCGCGGCAACACCTATGACGGGATCGACGATACGACTTTCTATCTTGGGCGAAACAGTGACACGCTGACGCTGACTAATGATCCACTGACACTGGCCCATGTTGACGTGGCCACCCGGGAAACTGCCGGCGGCTACGTTAAAGAGATCGCGATTCCCTGGTCGGAGCTTGGCGTCACACCATCCGCGGGCGGCCAGATGGGCATTGAGTTACATCTGAACGATGATGCCGATGGCGGTCGCAATGATCAGGAACTGGCATGGGCCGATAGTGCGGATATAGCGTATAGAGATCCGTCCACCTTCGGTGCGATTGTGCTGGAAGCTCCCGTTGAGAGTGCCGGCCCACTCGGTCTGAACCACGGCATTTCAATTAACACTGATGGCGGAAATAACAGTTACTTCGAGGCGCCGGCATCGCTGATGCAAGGCCTGGGCAATCATACCGTGCAGACGCGATTTAGCACCACGGTAGAGCAGGGCTTGTCCATCGTTCCGTGGATCGACGGAATACCAGTGTCTTATGCTTTAACGGCCGATATGGCTGATGGTCAGGTCCATACCTACACGCAGATCTGGAATAGTGATACTGGCACTCTCGCCCTGTACCTTGATGATTCGCTTCTGGGGCAGGTTACCAACGCTGCTAATGCGGGCAAGACTGTCAACGCGGTTCATCCGCTGCTGATCGGGCAGAATCTTCAGGCTGAAGGTGATTTCAACCCGACGGGATTCTTTTCCGGCACGATTCACGATGTCAGGGTATGGGATGAAGCGTTGTCAGCCAGCGAAGTGTCCGATAACCTGCATCGGCAATTCAGTGAGCAAAACCCGCCAGCACAATTAGTGGCCTACTGGCGTTTTGATCGTTTGACGGGTGACGCGAACGATCGGGTGGTGGATCTGGTTAATCCCGGTGCCAACGATATGTTGCTCAAGCGGCAAACGGGTGATGGCTCAACCTGGATCGACAGTACACCGTCCGATTTACTGATCATCGACGACGATGCCTCCACGGGTGATCTGGTTGCCCATCTGAGTCCGGTTGATGCCGACGTCGTGAACGAATCGACTAGTTATTCGCTGGTTGATGATGCCGAAGGCCGTTTTCGCGTTGTGCCCGACACAGGTCAGTTGTTGGTGGCCGACAGCTCATCTATTGAAGGGGGTGATTCGGACACGCAGTACGCGGTAACCGTTCGGGTGACCGACGAGACCGGACAAAGCTTCGAACGCAATCTCACTATTGCTACACGTCCGGTCAATGAAGCGCCAATGTTGCGTGGCTTACCCGCTCACGACACGGTCTTTTACGGTGCTGCGGTGGTACTTGGCAATGGCCTGTTGCCCGATGATCCCGATTTGAGTGCACTGGACAGTTACGACGGATTTGAGGTAACGCTGCAACGCGATGGTGTAGCGAACGCCGAAGACGTATTTTCACTACAGGATTTCCAGAGCGGGACTGACATTGTATACGCCAGTGATGGTGAATCAGTGATTGGTGTGGTGACACAAAACAGTGGTGGCGTGCTGCAAATGCAGTTTGGCGCATCGGCCACCACGGCTGCAGTACGCGATACGCTTCGTGCGATTACCTATAGCAATGCTGGTGATTTCAGCGTACCCCGAACGGTGGAGCTGCGCTGGATGCTGAACGACAACAATGCCAGTGGCGTTCAAGGTAGTGGCGGTGCGCTAAGCTCCACTCAGGTGCAAACGGTGCAGGTAAGACCGCCGAATTATCAGGCTGTCGACGACGATCTGGGGGCGGTGCTATCTGGCGAGACACTGACGATTCCGGTATCCGGTTTGTCTGGCAACGATACGGGCAGTGGCCTGTACACACCGTTTCTTGTTAGTACCACCGCGCCCTCGACCGGGGCCCTGATCGACAACGGCAGTACGCTGCAGTTTACTTCCAGCACGGGTACCAGCGACACCGCGACGTTTAGCTATCTGGCGGGCATTGGCGATAGCGATGTCATCAGTCAATGGCCGTTGACTGTGGATGGCACGGATCAGACCGAACGCAACCCTGGTACCGCTGTGACCGACGGGCCGGCGTATGAACTGCAGTTTGACGGCAACGACTACGTTGAAATACCGAACTTCAGTTATCCGCCGCAGTTCACGCTAACGTTCGATTTCAAAGTGAACAGTCTTGCCAACGGTGATGAAGAAGTGCTGTTGTCACAGGGCGACTACAGGACCAACAATTCACTGGTGGTCTGGATCACCGGTGAGGACTACTCATCTGGCGGGCGCGCCGGCAAGCTGATCACCAGTATCTGGGACAGCACGGATGACCGGGATGGCTACAATGGATTTGCCTACGACATTACAGGTTTCGAGGGTGACGGGCAGTGGCACAATTACGCAATCGTTGTGCAACAGGGTGTGGGTACGTCAATCTATCTCGATGGTATTCAGCAGGATACCTCTTCGCATACCCGCGCCGATGCGCCGTTTACACCGAGTGAGCCGCTCTACGTTGGCGTTGAGGACAACTCTGAAGACGGGCTGGACTACTATCTTCAGCGACATCAGGTCGCGAACCTGCGGTTAATCGACGGATTTGATTTCGCCGCCATACAGGCCAATGATCTCAATCAGTACAGCCGCGCTACCGCGTTGCTTGAGGTACGCAACGAAGAGACGCTGGTTAAAAATGAACGGCTGGTCGTTGCTGAAGATCAGACGTTACCAGTCACCAGCGCCGAACTGCTCGCCAGTGATCTCGATCAGGGGCCGGAATCGTTAACATACGAAGTGCTGGATCCACCCGATCACGGCTCGCTGCTGCTGGATGGTGCAGCGTTGGCAGTCGGCGATACCTTCACTCAGCAACAGATAAACGAACTACATCTGCAGTATCGTCACGATGGCAGTGAAGTCGCCACTGCAGATTCTATAGGTCTTCGGCTGGACGACAGCGCAGGCAGCGCAACCGATTTTGATCTCTCCCTGGACCTTACGCCGCGCAACGATAGACCGGTATTGGCTTCCATTGAATCAGTCACACTCGCCTACCTGGAAGGTGATGGTGCGGTGGCAATTTCCGATACCATTGCCGTGGTCGACGACGACGACACGGACTTTGTCTCTGCCACGGTGAGTATTGTCTCCGGTTATCAGAGTGGTCAGGATCAACTCTTGTTTGCCGACACGCCGGCGATCGTTGGTCACTTCGATGCGACAGGCGGAGTGTTGACGCTTAGCAGTGTTGCCGCCACCGATACGGCCAGTTGGCAAGCGGCGTTGCGCAGCGTGCTGTGGCGTAACGACAGCGAGAATCCTGAGGAGTCAACGCGGTCGATCGAATTTTCAATCGACGATGGTGATGTCCACTCACTGGTGGTTAGTCGCGATGTTGTCGTTTCGGCTGTCAATGATGCGCCAGCCCTTTCTGACGACGTGCTGTTGGGGTCTGTAGTGGAGGGCAGCACCGACCCCGCCGGCGAGACGATCGCGCAGTTGTTCACACCGTATTACGCCGACGATGTCGGTCCGCTGGCCGGCATCGCCATCAGCGCCGATACGAGTAGTATCGACCAGGGGCGCTGGCAATACTCCACTGATGGCGGGGTGAGCTGGCTGGCTGTCAGCGCTGAAGTGGTCAGTGCGTCTGAGGCGTTGTTGCTCGATGCGCTGACGCGGTTGCGATTTGTACCGGATACCGATTTCTTTGGTGCCACACCCGAGCTGACTATCACCGCAGTCGATAGCAGTTACAGCGCTAGTTTCAGCAGCGCGGGTCGGGTAACCGACGACATCACCATCGCGGGCAACAGCACGCCTTTTGCGGCGGCGAGCGTTCAGTTGTCGTCGACGGTAATACCCGTCGGTCCGACAGACCTGTCGGGTGGTATTGCGCTCAATGTTGACGGAGGCAATGATTCGCATCTCTTGAGTGGCGATGGCGGCTCGTTGCTCGGTGGGCTGACGGCGGTGACCATGGAGGCGCAATTCGCGATCGATATGGTGAATAATCGTAATGCGCTGATCTCATACTCTGCGATAGCGGGTGACGACACGCTGAAGCTGCTGGTGCGATCCAACGGTGTCGTCGATGTGGGTGTGCTTGGCCACGATGTATTGTCCGCACCTGTGCCTGCGCTGGTTGATGGCAACGTCCACAGCGTTGCGGCGAGTTGGGATTCCAACGGAGGTCAATTGCGCATGTATGCCGATGGCGTGCTGGTACATTCGGCCTCCGGCATCGCTACCGGGCAGACACTGTTAGCCGGCGGCACGCTGGTGCTGGGCATGGAACAGGATTTGCCGGGCGGCGGGTTTGAGACCAGTGAGGTATTTTCAGGCACGCTGTACGACATTCGGCTCTGGAATGACGTTAGAAGCAGCGTTGAGATCGAGGCCGATCACTACTACAAGTTGCACACTGAGCACTTGCCAGACTCTCTTGTCGCCAATTGGCAACTGGATGGTTTTGATATGAGTGGGCAGGTCCAGGATGCAGTCTCAGGTCATGTACTAAGCGTTGGCCATGCGTCAGGTGCTGGGTTTTCTGCCAGTACCCCGAACGGTCTATTGAGTGTCTCTGAGCACGCGACGAATGGCGAAATAGTCGGTAGCGTGCTTGGCAGCGCACCCTATCGTGGCAATGACCTGATTCAGGATGGTTCGTTTCTGGTTGCGCAATCGGGCTCCAACGTGAACTACGAGAGTGGTTCTGTTATTGGAGGTAGTGAAGGCTACTGGCATGTAGACAGCGGTAATGTAGACCTGTTGGATACCTGGGGTGGCTCTCCGCTGGGCGGGGCGCTGGTTGATTTGGTTGGCGACACAGCGGGTTCGATCAGTCAGACCATTGCAACCGAAGTGGGTAAAACCTATCAGCTCGATTTTGCTTTGAGCGGTAATTTTGGCAGTACATGGCAACATGATTTGCGGGTGACCACGGGTACGACAGTATCCGATCTGACGGTCAGCAAACCGAACCATTGGGCACAGCATAATCTCCTCTGGGAACCACGCAGTGTGTCTTTCGTCGCCACGGCGGCCGATACGACAATTGGTTTTGCATCGCTGAGTGTTTCGGGCAGCGAAGGTGCGCTGATCAGCGATGTGCAGCTAGTGGAAGTCGATCCTGCTATTGAGGCATTACTGGCCGCCAATCCCGCACTCAGTTATGACGCGGGTACGCACAAGTTTTATCAGGCCAATGCTGTCTTTACCGATTGGGTCACCGCCCAGGGCAATGCGGTGGCCAGTGAGCTGAATGGTGTCGCCGGCCGTTTGGTTACGATTCATTCTGACCATGAAAACGCCTTCGTGCGAAATCTCGCAGCATCGATCGGAGCGGATGTCTTTCTCGGGGCGACGGATCAGACCACCGATGGTCAATGGTACTGGCACACCGGATTAGCAGATGGTGATTTGATGTGGTCTGGTACCAGCGACGGCAGCGCGCCCGTTAATGTCTACACCAATTGGAAAGCAGAAGAGCCGAATAATTTCAATTCGATAGAACATCATGCGGTGATGTTTCGCACCGAGGGCAATGGTCTGTGGAACGATGCGATAAGCGGTGATCACTATGCGTCGATCTTCGAGTGGGACGCGAATGCGGTACTTGCGGGGCTAAATTACAGTATTCAAACTGATCCGGCGTCGGCCTTCAGCATCGATGCTCAAACCGGTGAGATATCGGTGGCAGACATCAGCGGCATTGATTACGAAACCAGCCCCAGTTACCACATCACGGTGAGAGTGACAGACGCAGCAGGCGAATACTACGATGAGAACATTGCCATCGTGGTCATCGACAGCACCGCACCACAGCTAACTTCGATGGAGTCAGCAGTCCTGACCTACACCGAAAACGATGGCAATGTGGTGCTGAGCTCAGACCTGATGGCGAGTGATGCGAATAGCGCTACCATTGAATCGGCGACAGTAACTATCCGCAGTGGACACTTTTTCCTGGAGGATTCCCTGGGGTTCACTGACTATGGGGTGTTTAGCAGCACCTGGGATCCGGTCAGTGGCACCCTGACCATTGACGGATCGGCGACAGCGGCCGAATGGCAGTCGGCACTGCGCACGGTGACATATCACAACAACAGCGAAGATCCGATCGCGGGTGACCGGTTCTTCGATTTCGCCATCAACGACGGCAGTGAAGACTCGAATACCGTAACGAGGACTGCCACTGTCGTCTCAGTGAATGATGCACCCGTACTGGGCGATGGGGTATTCCCCGATATCGTGGAAGACTCGCCGTCGCTAAACGGTGAACGGATCGGCGATATTTTTGGTGGGCCGTTTATTGATCCTGACAGTTCTTTTGCAGGGATTGCAGTAGTCGATAGACCCGGCAGTGTCGTCGAGGGGAACTGGCAGTACTCGGTCGACAACGCGGTCACCTGGAACACTATCGGACTGGTATCGACATCTGCGGCACTGATGCTGGATGCGGATACGCGACTTCAGTTCGTACCTGCCGCTGAGTATCACGGTATGGTACCAGGCTTAACAGTGCACGGTGTGGATAGCAGTTATACGGGTAGCTGGACTGTGGCGGGTGCGGTTGGGCTGGCCGATTTGAGTACTCGTGGTTTTGATTCGCCGTTTGCGCTGGACGCAGCCAGTATCGACACGCGCGTGCTGGCAGTAGGACCCACCGACTTGTCCGTCGGTATTGCCATGAATACCGACGGT
>CAZYDV010000057.1:0-22188 GCA_964646405.1 uncultured Granulosicoccaceae bacterium
CAGGCACGTCATCCATGCACGAGGCGCTTGCCAGTCAGGTGGCCATTGCAAACCGGATTCTCGCGCCCCTGGGATATATCGATCGCATTGCGCTGGTCGAAGCTTTAGCGGGTGACGCGATCAATCAGCGAGCGAGTGAGATGCCCGACAACCCGATACCGCCGGCAAGCTATCTGACATTCAACGACAAGCGGCAAACCATACGACTGGCGACAGATTATCTCCTGCAACATTGCGCTGATTCGACGGTGGCGGAGCAGAAGGTTGATCTGCCTGCGGGTGCGCCGTTTGGAGAAATTGTTGTCGATTCTGAGGCGTGTACGCTGTGCCTGGCGTGTGTCAGCACCTGTCCGGCGCGGGCGTTGCAGGATGGTGAGACAAAGCCGGCCCTTAAACTGATCGAATCATCCTGTGTTCAGTGTGGCACCTGCGAACAGGCGTGCCCCGAGGACGCGATCACGCTGGTTGCCGGATTTCGATTTGATTCGGAAGTAGCGCGCCGTCCGCGCGTCTTGAACGAGGAGCAACCGTTCAACTGTATTGTGTGCAACACGCCTTTTGCTACCGCACGCATCATCAGCCGTATGCTGGGTAAGCTGCAGGGACACTGGATGTTTGAGGATGAGAAAGCCAGGCGCCGACTGAAGATGTGTGACGATTGCCGGGTCAAGGATATTTTCATTGACGGGCAGCCCGATATTGAAGTTCATCGCGACGCCTGAGGCGCTGTGAAAGCCAGTGCAGATTGAATATGACAAAAGCGTGAATGGGTCTGGTAAATCGCGGATTTATCGCGCAGAATGCGACGAAGAGGAAAATTACTCTGAATGTTCTCCACAGTCATCATCAATGCATTCTGAACCTTCCAGCGACATGAGCGCCAGCGACGGTGTGATTCCGGTTCACACTGAAGAATCACTTGCCGGTGCCGCAGAGATGCAGGATCGCGCCAACACCTATGTGGCGCTCGGTGCACTGTTGTCAGCGCCAGCCGGCGACGACTTACTCAATGCCATTCGCTCGATGGAGCCCGCCACTGCACCCGAAACACCGCTCGAGATGGCCTGGGAGATGCTGCGCAAGGCGGCCGAGTCCGGTGACATTGCCGCGATTGACGACGAATATCACGATCTTTTTATTGGCGTGGGCCGCGGGCAGGTGGTGCCCTACGGGTCCTGGCACCTGACAGGGTTCCTGATGGAGAAACCGCTCGGACTGTTGCGCGCCGAGCTGCGCCGTCTCGGTTTCGAACGTCGCGGAGACGTCCCCGAGTCTGAAGATCACATTGCTGCGTTGTGCCAGGTGATGGCAGCTATAATTACCTCAGAAGACATCGACTTCGCTACCCAGCGAAATTTCTACAACGAACATCTGTCGCCATGGGTGGCGGATTTTCTGAACCAGTTGCAAGCAGCGCCGGCGGCCGATTTTTATCGCGCGGTAGGCAATCTCGGCGAGTGCTTTTTCTCCGTCGAAAATCAGTATTTGAGCATGCCAGTTTGATGGTTAACCAAACAATCGGGAGGAGTGATCCTTGAACAAGAGTCCCAAATTCATTCGGTCTGATCGTCGTAATTTTCTTAAAGGAGCGGCAGTTGCCGGTGGTGCGGCGGCAGTGGCGGCACCCGTGACAACGATCGCGGCCGAACCGGAGAAAATTGACGTTTCGCCTGCAGCCGACAAGGGCTACGAGGAGAACGACTACGTTCGCGACTACTACCAACTGGCTCGTTTCTAGGCCTGGAGATCCTTGATGAAACTGAAAAAGAAGATCAGCACTGGAGTCGACGGGCAGCAAAACCCGGCTGGCTCCGGCTTGTTTGGCCGAGCGGTCAATCGTCGTACCTTTTTGCGCAACTCGGGTATCACCGCGGGTGGTGCTGCGATTGCAAGCGTGGCTGCACCAGCAATGGTCGGCAAGGTACGTGCGGCGGAAAACACACCCAAGTCCGACGTAGCGACAGACATTAAACTGTCTGTCTGTACTCACTGCTCTGTCGGCTGTGGCGTTGTGGCAGAGGTTCAGGACGGTGTCTGGACCGGTCAGGAACCTGACAACGAGTCACCACTGAACCTGGGCGGACACTGCGCCAAGGGCGCTTCGGTACGCGAGCACGGACACGGCGAGAAGCGCGTCAAGCACCCGATGAAACTCACCGGCGGCAAGTGGAAGAAGGTCAGCTGGGAAGAGGCGATTAACGATATCGGCGATCAGATGCTCGACATTCGTGAGCAATCAGGCCCGGATTCGGTTTATTGGCTCGGATCGGCCAAGTTCAATAACGAACAAGCCTATATGTTCCGCAAATTTGCCGGCATGTGGGGCACCAACAATGTCGATCATCAGGCGCGTATCTGTCACTCGACAACAGTAGCGGGCGTCGCGAATACCTGGGGGTATGGCGCGATGACCAACTCCTACAACGATATGCACAACTCGAAGGCGATGTTTTTCATCGGCTCGAACGCTGCCGAGGCCCACCCGGTGGCCATGCAGCACATCCTGAAAGCTAAAGAGAACGGGTCGAAGCTGATCGTCTGTGATCCGCGCTTCACTCGCACCGCTGCCCACGCGGACCAATTCGTTCGCTTCCGTCCCGGTACTGACGTACCACTGATCTGGGGCATTCTGTGGCACATCTTCGAAAACGGCTGGGAGGATGAGAATTTCATCAACCAGCGCGTGTACGGCATGGAAGAGATCCGCACCGAAGTCGCCAAGTGGGCCCCTGACGAAGTCGAGCGTGTCAGTGGCGTGCCCGAGGCGGTCGTCAAGGAAGCTGCGCAGACCATGTACGACAACAAGCCTGGCACCATCGTCTGGTGCATGGGCGGTACTCAACACACGATTGGCAACAACAACACCCGCGCCTACTGCGTCATGCAACTGGCACTGGGCAATATGGGTGTGTCTGGTGGCGGGGCGAACATCTTCCGCGGTCACGACAACGTCCAGGGCGCGACCGACTTCTGCATCCTTTCTCATTCGCTGCCGGGTTACTACGGTCTGTCGGCCGGCTCCTGGAAGCACTGGTCAGGTGTGTGGGATCTGGATTACGAGTGGGTCAAGTCGCGATTTGATGCCGGCAGCTACGAAGAAGCCAAAGGCAAACCAGTCAGCCCGATGAACACCAAAGGTATGCCGGTATCGCGCTGGATCGACGGTGTGCTGGAAGATAAAGGCAATATCGCGCAGAAAGATAACATCCGCGCCATGGTCCTGTGGGGGCACGCACCGAACAGCCAGACCCGTGGCCCGGAAATGAAAGAGGCGATGGAAAAGCTCGACCTCATGGTGATCATCGACCCGTATCCGACGCACTCAGCGGTGCTGCCGGATCGTCAGGACGGGATCTACATCCTGCCGGCCACCACTCAGTTCGAAACCTATGGATCGGTAACTGCCTCGAATCGCTCGCTGCAATGGCGTGAGAAGGTCATAGATCCACTGTTTGAATCACTGCCTGATCACACGATCATGTACAAGCTGGCCAGCAAACTCGGTTTTGCCGATGAGTTCTGCAAGAACATCGAGGTCAACAACGACGAGCCTCTGATCGAAGACATCACCCGTGAATTCAACAAGGGCATGTGGACGATCGGCTATACCGGTCAGAGCCCGGAACGCCTGAAGGAGCACAAAAAGTATCGCAAGATGTTCAACACCACCACGCTGAAAGCTGAAGGTGGACCGTTGGATGGCGAGTACTACGGTATGCCCTGGCCGTGTTGGGGTACGGCGGAAATGAAGCATCCCGGCACACCGCTGTTGTACGACACCAGCAAGCCTGTCGCTGAAGGTGGTCTGTGTTTCCGAGCCCGCTTCGGTGTCGAACGCGACGGCGTCAGTCTGCTCGCTGACGGTTCTTTCCCGGCTGGCTCCGAGATCGAAGATGGCTACCCTGAGTTCAGTGCTGACGTGCTGAAGAAACTTGGCTGGTGGGATGATCTGACCGACGACGAGAAAACCGCCGCTGAGGGCAAGAACTGGAAGACCGATATGTCTGGCGGTATCCAGCGCGTCGCCATCGAGCACGGTTGTGCACCGTTCGGCAACGCCAAGGCGCGAGCAGTGGTCTGGACCTTCCCGGATCCAGTGCCGATCCACCGCGAGCCGCTCTATACCAATCGCTACGATCTGGTAGAGAAATACCCGACCTACGAAGATCGCAAGTCTTTCTACCGTCTGCCAACACGCTACGGTTCGATCCAGGCAACCGATCACAGCGAGGGCTTCCCGCTGATTCACACCAGTGGTCGTCTGGTGGAATACGAGGGTGGTGGTGATGAGTCTCGCTCCAACCCGTGGCTGGCAGAGTTGCAACAAGACATGTTTGTCGAGATCAACCCCGCCGATGCGAACGACGCTGGCGTCGAGCACGATCAAATGGTCTGGCTTGAGAGTCCTGAGGGTGGCAAGATCAAAGTCAAAGCCATGGTCACAGCGCGTGTGGGTCGTGGTGTGGTGTTCACGCCATTCCACTTCGGTGGACATTTCGAGGGCGAGGATCTCGAATCCAAGTACCCCGAAGGCACTGCACCTTACGTTCGGGGTGAGGCAGCCAACACCGCATTCACCTATGGGTACGATTCCGTCACGCAGATGCAGGAATCAAAATGTACTCTTTGCAAGATATCAGCGGCCTAGGAGAATAGTCATGGCTAGAATGAAATTTCTGTGTGACGCCGAGCGCTGTATCGAGTGCAACGGTTGTGTTACTGCATGCAAGAATGAGCACGAGGTCCCGTGGGGCGTCAATCGACGTCGCGTGGTCACCATCGGCGACGGCGAGCCCGGTGAAAAGTCGATTTCTGTGGCCTGCATGCACTGCACCGATGCTCCGTGTCAGGCGGTGTGCCCGGTAGATTGTTTCTACACCACGGACGACGGCATCGTGCTGCACGACAAAGACCTTTGCATCGGATGTGGCTACTGCTTTTACGCCTGCCCGTTCGGCGCACCGCAGTACCCGAAGCAATCTTCGTTCGGGGCGCGTGGCAAGATGGACAAGTGCACCTTCTGTGCGGGCGGCCCGGCCGATGATCTGTCGGAAGCGGAGTACGAGCAATATGGCCGCAACCGAATCGCCGAAGGCAAGTTGCCGCTGTGTGCCGAGATGTGCTCAACCAAGGCGCTCATCGCCGGCGATGGCGACGTCGTGGCCGACATCTACCGTGAGCGCGTCACTAAGCGCGGCGGTCGGTCACAGAGCTGGGGCTGGGATACGGCCTACAAGGGCTGAGGTCGACAGACCGAATCATCCCTGACAATCGGGCGGCCTATGGTCGCCCGATTTGTTAGTGGAGCACAGGTGATGTCGTAAGCTGACCATCCGGGGCGGCTAGAACCCCGGGCATAGCAATACAATTTGTGCCAGATCAGAGACTGGCCAATTTCCGGTGAGACCGGGCAACTTTTCGGGGGCAATCATTCATGCATACAGCGGCTGAGAGAGCGGCAAAGGTACGACGACGGCGCAGAATTGCTGTCTGGAGTTTCGTTTTTATCATCGCGGCCTCGTTTGCAGCGCCGTTTTCAGGTTTTCTGATGACCATTGATTCTGCTCAGGCGCAGGATCAGGCTGCCTGGCAAGAGGGCAATCCCAGATCGAATTACTGGCGCGCGGTCAAGGAAGGCGTTGGGGGTTACAGTTCGATCAAGGGCGATGAAACCGGCGTGTTGATCGCCCCGGGTGGCACTGAGTGGGCGCAGTTTCGTTCAGGGCCCATCGTCCAGTACGCGCCCTGGGTGATTCTTGGCATGGTTGCATTGTTGTGTCTGTATCATCTGCTGCACGGCAGGAACAAACTCGATCGCCGTCCTTCCGGTATTCTGGTCAAGCGGTGGTCATGGTTTGAGCGTCTGGTTCACTGGACGACAGCAATATCGTTTATCGTGTTGTCGATCACCGGCTTGAGCATGTTGCTTGGGCGCGAGTTGCTCTTGCCTTTGCTGGGCAACATTGACGGAGGCAAGGCGGCCTTCGCCGCGTGGTCCCAGTTTGCGATTCTCGCACACAATGTAATGGGGCCGCTGTTGGGCGTCGGTATTGTGCTGATGATCGTCATGTGGATCTGGTTCAACTTCCCCGGTCGTGGAGACTGGAGCTGGATAAAGTCCGCCGGTGGCCTTTTTGGTGGCAAACACCCGCACGCGGGTCGAATGAACTTTGGCGAGAAAATCTGGTTCTGGGTGATCTGTACCTTCGGGCTTGCAGTGGTGATTACCGGTTTGGCGCTGGTTGCACCCATCTATCCGCAATACGCAGAAATGCTGCAACTGCCGATCGTTCTGACCCGCGGCATCATGCAGGATGCCAACATGCTGCACGTGATCGCCGGTATTGTCTGGATCACCATCGCATTGGGCCACATCTATATCGGCACGGCGGGTACCGAGGGCGCATTCCAGGGTATGTCTACTGGATACGTCACTGCCGAGTGGGCTGAGCAACACCACGACCTGTGGTACCACGACCAGCAACGCAAGGGCAAAGTGATGAATCGACCCGAGCGATATGGCCGTGCACACGGCGCGATCACGCAGCGATCGCTCTAGTACTGACCAGATCCAATTAACAAAAGGTTGAAAAACGGCGAGCCATAGCTCGCCGTTTTTTGTGTGCTCTAACGTGCAAAATATGAGACTGAGAGTTCGTCGGTGGGGTCGGGCGCGCAACTGTGAACAAGGCCATTGCATGTCGCCTTGCTCTTAGACAGTGCCTGGCCGGCCGCGATATGATCCCCTTATCCAAGAGCTTTGACGCAGTGGCACAGCTGCGCGCCCCGGCCGACTGACGGGCTCTCGCAGGGTCGGTTGATCAACGTTCTGAAGCGGCCGAAAAATGAACGCAGCGATAAGAGGGTCAGGAAAATAACCTAGAAATTATGCACTTTGATCAATCGACTTATTCTCATAGTTTGTACGTTAGAGTGCACTAGTGGACACTTTCCCTGAATCAGTCGTACAGATGATGACCGCCGGTGGTTCGACGGTCACCTGTCTGCCGGTGCGCATCGATCTCGACCATTCCAGCCCGGCTGAATCTGCAAATGCCGGCAGTTGGCAAAGCGCGATATTCTTTCGGCTGGGCGGCAGCGAATCGAGCACCGACATCCGATTGCTGTCGCAGTCGAGTCAGCCATTCGGCATCGGCATGGAAACCGATATCATCGAACATGAAAACGCGTCGGTCGTGGTACTGCGGCTGCAGGTTTTCGTACAACCGCACGATCCATTGATTGGTGAGGTGTTGCTGACCCCGGGGGGCGCCGAGACGCATTACGAAATATTGGGCCAGCTCTCCAAACAGGATTCTCTAGTCTGGTTTTTCTCGGATCAAAACTATCGCGTGATTCACCAGCAGGTTCAGCCGCTCGCCGTGGAGTGGCGCAATGAGTTTGATGCGCTCAGATCAGAGGCGTTCAAGCGCGATACGCTGATTCGGTTGAGCGGAAAGTACAACGCTCAGGCTGCCTTTGCCGATGTCGTCTCTCGTTATAGTCTGCGCTAGGTCGCTGATGTTGCCGGTGGTGGCAGTGTTGATGGCGATCCTCACAACACTGCCACAAGCGTTGGCTGAGGACAGTCAAAAGCTGTGGCGCCGCGCGATCGATCAGGACGATGCACAGACTCTGGTCCGCCTGCTGGACGATTCGCTGCTGACGATCACCAACGAAAAAGGCAAAACCGCACTGATGGCAGCGGCGAAACTCGGTGATTTCGCACTCTATCGACAGTTGCGAGATCGAGGGCTGGACCCGCGCCAACGCTCCAACACCGGTGGGACGGTACTGATGTATGCCGTCCTGGGTAATCAGCTGGCGTTTGTCGAATCTGTTCTCGCCCAGCAGCCGGACGTTAATCTGCAAAGCACCAATGGCTGGACCGCGTCAATGATCGCGGCGGCCAAAGGATTTGGTGAGGCGCTTGAACTATTGATTGGCGCTGGCGCGGATGTCAATATTGCCGATGCCTATCGGTGGAGTCCGTTGATGCGTGCCATCGACAATCGTCACGCCGATACTGTCCGGATTCTGTTACAACATACGGATATCCAGCTCGACTGGCAGAATGAAAATCGAGCGACAGCGCTGCATATCGCGGCAAGTCGGGGGGATCGTCGCGCAGTGGAGTGGTTACTGTCGCGCGGCGCTGATACGAACCTTCGCAACAATGAAAATATGCGAGCGGTGGATGTTGCCAGGCTGGCAGGGCAGAGAGATCTGGTCAAACTGCTTGCCGACTGACGGCGTTGTCAGCACTGAATCGTCTGTCGACTATATTGGTCCACGGCCTCTACCGTCAGCTTGTCGGGACTGGCCGCTCGAACATCGCTGATTCTGTGTTCCAGTTGTGCGCGAAAACCGAATTTGTCGAAAAACCGTTCGTACATGTCATCGCCGGTGCTGCCGATCGCCGTGAGTTGATCGCTCGTTTGATCGTGTTCAAGTTCGATTCGCGCCAGCGGATGTGGTGCCGGTCCACCTAGTACGGCGGCATTGTTCGTCGGGTCGTAGACACTGCGTTCTGAACAACACGAGATCAGGCGGCTGCGTTTTTCCAGTGCGCCCTCGCGACTGATGAATTCGATTTCATCGTGACGATAGTTGATGAACGAAATTTCCCTAGCCGGATGACTCATTTTGTGACTGCAGATCGCAGAAAAGGCGACGATCGGCTGTTCAGTGTCCGTGCCCAGGTGGATGAGAAAGCTCGGCGTGCTGACGTAGGGGTAGAAAAAAACGTACGGCCGACCCACCTCAAGATCTGCGGCGAGCAATGGCGTTTGCACATCGCGATACAGCGTCGAGCGCGAATACGGTCGGGAGGCGCTCAGTGCTGCGGCAGGCGTTGCGCTGGCGGCGACCACCAACGATGAGCAGATTCTGCTGAACTGGCGTCTGTTCATGGGTATACCCCGGTTAATGCTTTTGCTGTGCGTCGTCCAGCAATTGAATCCAGTGCACCACTGGCGTGTCGCCGGCGGCACTTTGCAGGTGCGTGAGGCAGCCGATATTGGCGGTGGCAATGGTTGACGGCTCGCCCCGCAGCAGGGCGGTGATCTTGCGCCCAAGCAGTTTTTGCGACAGATCCTTTTGCAACACCGAGTAGGTTCCCGCCGAGCCGCAGCAAAAATGTGCATCCTTAACCGGAGTCAGCTTAAAGCCGAGCTTCTCCAGCAGTGCTTCGGTGTGTCCGTGCAGTTTTTGCCCGTGCTGCAGCGTGCACGGAGGGTGAAACGCGACGCGGCCCGTCGCGTTAGCGACGGGTTGCAGATCCTCGCCCGCGAGCACTTCGCTGATGTCTTTGCACAAGTCTGACACCCGCCGGGCCTTGTCTGCATAGGTGGGATCGTCGGCCAGCAGACTGGCGTAATCTTTGACAAACACCCCGCAACCGCTGGCGGTCATTACAATCGCTTCGGCACCAGCCTCGATATCAGGCCACCAGGCGTCAACGTTGGCGCGAGCGAAGTCGAGGCCATCGTCCTGTGCGTTCAAGTGGTAGCTCAGGGCCCCGCAACAGCCCGCTTTAGATGCTGCGACCAGGCTGATGCCAATGCGATCGAGCACCCGTGCCGTGGCGGCGTTGATCGCCGGTGCCATCGCCGGTTGCACGCAACCGTCCAGCACCAGCATACGGCGGGTGTGCCGGGCCGCCGGCCAAACGCCTGCGGTTTGGCGAGGGGGGACATGGTCGCGAATCGACGCGGGCAAGATCGGGCGCACGAATTGACCGATGCCAAACAACAGTTTGGCACGGGATCGATAGGGCAGAAAGGTTCGCAGGGCGCGGCGCAATAGTCGTTGCGGCAGGCTGCGTTGCACAGATGCTTCGACAATGTGGCGGCCGGCATCGACCAAATGGCCGTACTCGACTCCGCTTGGACAGGTAGTCTCGCAGTTGCGGCAGGTCAGGCAGCGATCCAGATGCAGCATGGTTTTTTTACTGGGCTCAGCGCCTTCGAGCACTTGCTTGATCTGGTAGATCCGACCACGTGGACTGTCCAGTTCATTGCCCAGCAGGTCATAGGTCGGGCAGGTTGCCAGGCAAAAACCGCAATGTACGCACTTGCGCAATATGGCGTCGGCTTTTGCGCCCAGATCTGACTGTTGGTACTTTTCGAGCAGCGTGGTTTGCATGGCGTGCGTGTCGTTCGTTGGCCGCGAGGATCGGCTAGAGGTCTGGGTAGAGTCTGCCCGGGTTAAAAATGCCGTGTGGATCGAAGGAGCGTTTGATATCGGCGTGCAGCTGAAAGATTTTTTTCGTCAGCGGATGTTCGACGCCAACCGATTCCTGCAGCGTGCGTGGCGCTTTGTAGAGCTGCGCATGTCCGCCATGGTGCGTTGCGAGCTGGCGGATATCTGCGGCACTTGCCGAAGTCTTCAACCAGCGTTGTTCGCCCGCCCACTCGTACAGCCATTCGCCATCGATATCCAGCGCCGGGGTGCCAGTCGGCAGCGCCAGTCGCCAGAGCGTATCGGTACTGAAAAACTCATGACTTTGATCGCGCAAAGCGTCCCAGATTACGTTGTCGACTCTGTCACCTTTAACAGCGGTGGCCGCGGCCGCCAGCCCGGCTTCGCTGCCGGACAGCCGTAGCGATAGTTGCCCGCCGTGGTAACTGGCCGCTGTGATCGGGTAGTTAGATCCTTTCATGGTCTGCATCGTCGCCAGCGCATCCGTCAGCTCGGTGCTGGATTCGATGGTGATCTCGCATTCTGCTGCGGGCAGTACCTTGATCGATACTTCCAGCAACACGCCCAACGTGCCGCAGGCGCCAGTCATCAGGCGAGTGACATCGTAGCCTGCAACGTTCTTCATCACCTGGCCGCCAAACTGCAGTAGCTGCCCGTGGCCGTTGATGATGCGACAGCCAAGGATAAAGTCTCGTGCAGCACCGGCAAACGGGCGGGATGGGCCTGACAGGGCGGTGGCCACCGCACCGCCAATGGTCGCGGTGGCGCTGTGCCTGGGGGGTTCAAAAGGCAGACTCTGGCGATGTTCTGCGAGCAGAGTCTCGATCTCGATGATCGGGGTGCCGGCGCGCGCTGTGATCACGAGCTCGGTCGGCTCGTAGCTCGTGACGCCGCGGTGGCTTGAAATATCCAGTGATCTGGCGTCGGCGATCAGGCCGAGGAAATCTTTACTGCCACCGCCAACGATATTCAACGGCACTTTGCTGTCGATGCTCTGCTGTACCTGCTGCTGCAGCGATTCAGTGGAGTCGAGTTGATCTTGCAGGGAGCCTGCGCCCATCAAAAACGCTCCAGCTCAGGGTGTGGCAGTTGACCGTGATGCACGTGCATGGCGCCGAACTCGGCGCAGCGGTTAAGCGTTGGAATGGCTTTGCCGGGGTTGAGCAGTGATTTCGGATCGAACGCCGCCTTTAACGCGTGAAACTGAGTGATTTCATCACTGCTGAACTGCACGCACATCTGGTTGATTTTCTCCATGCCCACACCGTGTTCGCCGGTGATAGTTCCGCCCACCTCAACACACAGCTCGAGAATCTTTCCGCCCAGCGCTTCGGTTCGCTCGAGCTCGCCCGGCTTGTTGGCGTCGAACAGAATCAGCGGGTGCAGATTGCCATCCCCCGCGTGAAACACGTTGGCGATTTTCAGATCGTACTCGGCGGAGAGCTGATCCATGCGCTGGAGCACAAATGACAACTGTTTGCGCGGGATGGTGCCGTCGATGCAGTAGTAGTCGGGGGCCAGTCGGCCCACCGCCGGAAAAGCGGACTTGCGCCCTTTCCATAGTGCCAACCGCTCGGCCTCGTCTTTGGCGCGATGCAACAGCATCACACCACCTTCGTTGATCAGTGCTTCGACTGCTTTCATTTGCGCCTGCACTTCCGCTTCATTGCCGTCCAGTTCGCATAGAAACAGCGCCTCTGAATCGACGGGATAGCCACATTTGGCGAAGGCTTCGGCAGCGCGGATGGCCGGGTTGTCCATCATTTCAAGACCGGCCGGAATAATCCCGTTGGCGATAATGGCGGCCACTGCATCACCGGCTTTTTCGACATCGTCGAACGCCGCCATCAGCAGTTGCGTGCTCTGCGGTCTGGGCAATAGTTTTACGGTGATCTCAACCGTGACAGCCAGCATGCCCTCGGAGCCGTGCAACAGGCCCAGCAGATCGAAGCCTGGCGTATCGGGAGCGGTAGAGCCGATGGTGATCAGCTCGCCGTCGATAGTGACCGCCTTGACCTGTAGTACGTTGTGCACCGTCATGCCGTATTTCAGGCAGTGCACGCCACCGGAGTTTTCTGCCACATTGCCGCCGATAGTGCAGGCAATCTGCGACGACGGATCAGGGGCGTAATACAGATTGAAGTCGGCCGCCGCCTCGGAGATCGCGAGGTTGCGGACTCCCGGCTGCACCACGGCAGTTTGTGCGGTCTCGTCGATCGAGACGATTTGATTGAACTTCGCCATGCCCATCACCAGCCCGTTGGCCAGAGGCAGTGCGCCGCCTGACAAACCCGTGCCCGCGCCGCGTGCGACCACAGGCACTTCGTGTTCGCTGCAGATTTTCAAGATTTGCTGCACTTGTTCGACGCTGTCGGGCAGCACCACGAGCGGTGGCTTCTGGCGATAGACGGCCAGTCCGTCGGATTCGTAGGGGTAGAGGTCCTCGTCTTCGCGCAGTACCGATTCGTCTGGCAAAAACCGCAGAAAGGCCGCGACCAGCTGATCGCGCAGGCTCTCGTCCAGCGGGGGTGTCTGTTCGGCAAACAGGGCTTGCGACATAGTCGGGTTTCGCTCTGGTTTGAATCGGCGCGCCGATGCTGGCGTCGGCGCAGTATATCGCTATTTGATCGGGCCCGGCGCCGACCCTTGCTGAAACAAAATTGCTGGTCGGCATTGTTGCGTCGTGTGATCTGGCTCACACGGGAATTGAGTAATAGTTAATACAATTTTCGCCCAACGCCAAGGCAATTGTGCGTTCGAGTTTAGCCATCCCACGAACGCAACGAGGGCGTGAATGTACGCGGTAAAGAACAAGTATTACAAACATTCCAAACTCGACGAACAGTGCTTTCGGTACATTCTGCAACTGTTTGCGATGGATCTTACTGCTGTTCAGTGTGCAAAACTCACCGGCGTCAACGTGCGCTCGGTCAACTCCATCTATCTGAAATTGCGCGATCGCATCGCCGACTGGTGCGAACACCAGGCGCAGGGCACGCCGGGCTTACACATCGACCCGCACGCTTTCCAGGAGGTTGATGGCAGAAGCGCGAGCTATTTGCACAGCGAGGCAGATGGCATTGTTGGATTGCGGCTGTATCTCAACGAGGATCAGGTTTACTGCGCGCACCTGCTGTCGGCCAACGACGCTGATATCGATCGCAGTGGCAAGGTCGATTCAGTCTGGCGCGATTATCCCGTCGGCATCGATCTTCGTCGTGATATGTCGCTGAAACTCAAGAGCACCACCCAGCAACGCGCAAATCTCGCCGGCGACGCCGAGCGAATCGACGCATTTGGTCGGTATCTGCGTGTGCGCCTGGGCAAATTCAAGGGCCTGCGTCGTGGCAAGTTTTTCTATCACTTAAAAGAGAGCGAGTACCGCTACAACCATCGACGCTACGAGCTGTACACGCTGTTACTCGGTATGCTCGGCGAAGCGCCAATCGAGTAAGCAAAAAATTGCTATCAGGGGCCGAGGCGATCGATCGCCCAGTCGCCCTGAGCCGTTCGCGTATAGCTGAATCGATCGTGCAAGCGACTCGGCCGACCTTGCCAAAACTCATAGCGCTCAGGTGCGAGATTATAACCACCCCAGTGATCTGGCCTGGGCGGGTTGTCCTGCGGGTACTGCTCGCGCAATTGCGAGACGCGTGCCTGCAGCCAGGTTTGATCCTGCACCACCTGTGATTGGGGCGAGGCTGCGGCGCTAAAGCGACTGCCGGCCGGACGACTGTGAAAATAGCGGTCCGAGTCTGCTGCACGCATTTTCGTGACCACACCTTCGACCCGAATCTGTCGTTCGACCTGGGGCCAGAAAAGTACCAGCGCCGCACGCGGATTAGCGGCAAGTTCGCGGCCCTTGTGGCTCTCGTAGCTGGTGTACCAGCCCAGCCCGTTTTGGTCATATTTTTTCAACAGGACCACACGCGCAGAAGGTGCGCCATCTGCCGACACTGTCGCCAGCGTCATTGCAGTCGCATCCTTGATACGCTGATCGAGTGCGGCCTGTATCCACTCCGATAACATATCCAGCGGGTCGGATTTCAGCGTTGCGCGCGTCAGCACATCGTAACCGTAGTCGGTTCGTTCGGCATGTAAGTCGCCGGAATGGTCTGCCATAGTGCCTGCCTGCTTTTTCTCGACCTTCAGTATACAAGGCTGGTTTGCTGTATTCAGTGCTGGCGGTGGGAGGCCGGATGTGTAGTATATTCTCCAAAACAGCAGATTGGAGATGACGGACGTGCCCTCGTTTGACGTAGTGTCTGAGATAGACGAACACGAACTGGCCAACGCGGTCGATCAGGCCAATCGCGAGATTGGAGCGCGATTCGACTTCAAGGGGAGTGATGCGAAGATCGACGTCGGCGAAGGTGCCATGACACTGAGTGCCGACAGTGATTTTCAGATCCAGCAGATGCAGCCCATCATTCTGCAGAAGATGACCAAGCGTGGTATCGACATCGGCTGCCTGGAGCACGGAGACATACAGACCAGCGGGCAGAAGGCCAAACAGGTGATTCAGGTCAGGCAGGGGATCGATAAGGAAACCGCCTCGAAGATCGTCAAGCTGGTCAAGGGCTCGAAGGTCAAGGTTCAGGCCGCGATTCAGGGCGAGCAGGTTCGAATCAGCGGCAAGAAACGAGATGATCTGCAGGGCGCAATCGCGATGCTGAAGGACAGTGACATCGACATACCGCTGCAGTACAACAACTTTCGCGATTGACCTGTGGCGATCGAGCCGCTGCTGCGACCGCCAGGGGACTGGCAGTTTTCGTGGCAACAGGCCTCACTATGGCTCTGACCCGTGCCCGGCTGAACGCAGCCCGGCTGAACGCAGCCCGGCCATTCCCGCATAAATATCGTAGCGTGTCTTGCCGCTGATGATGTTGCCGCTCGGCCTGATTTCGCCGATGCTGGGTGCGTGGGTGGGGCGTTTGACCACAACACGCCGCTGAGCCTGCGCGATTGCGACCGGCAGCAACGGCTCTGCAGACAGCGACGCGTCGGCCTTTTCCGCGGCGAGCAGCGTTTGCAGTGCGCGCATGCCCTTTTTCACCGCGGCGCTCTTGCGGCTGACCGGGTACATCGGGTCGAGGTAGATGACATCGGCTTGCCGCTCGTCGGCGAGCGTTGGCAACAGAGTGCAGGCATCCCCGTGCCGCAGCACCATGCGGTTTGCAATATCCTTGATCTGTGGGTCGGCGCTTGCGCGCCGCAGTCCGTCGAGCAGCAGCGCGTGTACAATGGGCGAGCGTTCGATCAACGTGAGCCTGCAACCCGCTGTCGCGAGAATAAACGCATCTCTTCCGAGCCCGGCCGTCGCGTCACATACATGGGGTAGATCGTCCGCTCGCATATTGACCGCTCGGCACAGCGGGTGCTTGCCGCCTGCCCGAATCCGATGGCGAGATTCTGCTGACGCGAAATCGACGCAAATGTCGACCGGCGATTTACCTCTTTGATCACGCAGAGTCAGTCGTTGTTCAATGTCCAGCAGCAGAAAGTCGAATTGCAGGCTGTCGCCATGATCGACGGTTGGCAACGCCTTGAGCGTATTGCAGTCTGACAGGCTCTCGCACTCGGTCTGTGCCGCCAGTATGGCAATAGTCGGGGCGCAGGGAAGGAGGTCGGTCACGCTTGGGCCATACCGGAAATAGAACCAGATTGAATGAACATCAGCAGACCACCAGAGCATAGCACCGTTGAACGCAACAGCCGTCTGATCATATTGCGTGTGCTGGTCAAGCTGATGCTACTGCTTGCGCTGCTGGTGAGTCTGTGGGTGATGTTGCGGGCGATGAGTGACGGTGGTGACAGCGCGGCCAAGCGTACCGTTGCCAGTGCGTTTGCGGTGGGTGATATCGAGCCTGGCGAGCTGCGTTTTTTCGACTGGAGTGGCCGGCCGGTGGTGGTGATCCGCCGATTGCCCGAGTGGCAGACCGGGTTGCGTGAGGCCCGCGAATCGCTGTTGCTCGATCCGCAAAGCGCGCGTTCGCGACAGCCCGACGATGCGAAAAACATCTGGCGATCGACATCGCCCGAATGGTTTGTGGCAATTGCGCTCGGCACTGATCTTGGCTGCACGCTCAACTATCTTCCGGCCTCACATGTGCTCTACCAGCGCGAGCGCTGGCCCGGTGGCTTTGCCGATAGCTGCCGCGGCAGTCGCTACGATCTTGCGGGCCGGGTTTTCAAGGGGCCGTTCGCCAGTGGCAATCTGGTCGTGCCGGACTGGCAGCTCGATAACAACGCGCAGACCATCGTACTGCGGGAATCTCAGTAGTGCGGTGGTGGCACTTCCTCGGCGGCGCTTGCGATCGGTGATTCGCTGGCCTGCAGTAGTTGCTCGCAGCGCTCGATCTTGCGTGTTAGCTGTTCGATTGTCTGCTGTTGTTGCAGGATGACGCCATTGAGTTGTTCAACGCTCATCTCCACGTCCATCAGCTTCATTTCGAGGTTTTCAAGACGCGTTTCCATTGCGAGGGACCGCTTGACAGGGCGCGCTAGCCTACCATTTTTTGTGTATCCGACTGCGCCTGTCGGCCGACCGCGTCGACCTGCTGATCAAGCATGGTTGCAGCGCCTCTGACCGTCGCGGTCAGTGGACGATCGGCAATTGATACCGGCACGCCGATGTTGGCAGACAACAGCATTGGCAGATGGGTCAGCGCGGCACCGCCGCCAGTGAGTATCAGACCATTGCGGTGCAGGCCGTCAGCGAGCGCTGTCGGCAGCGTATCGCAGGCATCCACTGTCACCTGCAGTAGTGTGTCGAGCACGGGTTGCATCATCAGGTAGACCGTGTCAGCACCGACGCGAAAATTGCGGATTTTGCCTGACACCACATCGCGACCCACCATCTGGCAGGAGCTGTGCGGTGGCGGATAGTCGTCGTCGATCAGTGCCGCGCCAATGCGTTGTTTGAGGTCGCGTGCGGCCGCGGTGTGTATCAGCATGTCGAATTCGTCGCGCATGCTGGATTGCAACGCCTGGTCGAGCGCATCGCCGCCTTGCCCGAGCTGCCGATGGAACACCATCTCACCAGCGGAGAAGCCGCAAAGCTCAACGCCGCTGGCGCCCATGTCCATCACCACCGGATTGTCGAAGTCGAGTCGATTGATCTTCGCCCCGGCTGTGCTGGCAGCAGCTCGGTCGGCGATCAGGATCTGTGCGGCACCGCTGATTCGGCAGGTGTTGATCAGTCGATCAAGGCTGGCGTTGTCGACGCTCGATGGCAAAGCCAGCATGGTGCGGAATTTTTCGCCAATCAAGCCCTGGCGACGCGTCTTGCGCAGAAAATAGCGCAACATGGTGGCAACCGATGAGTCAGCGCTAGATTCAATATCGCAGGCGCGCACCAGCTCGTATCGCTCCGGGTCGCTGGCGGCGAGGTCAATGGCATCATTGCCCCAGGCCACGATATCCGTGTCAGCGTCGGGTGCGTCGATGCTTCTGGCACCCAGCGATGGCTCGTTGAACAACAGACCGGCGTCGCTGGCATAGATTCGCGTGTGCGATGTTCCGGGGTCGATCGCAATGGCGTGGGTTGCGTCTTCTGGCTTGCTACTGAACATACTGTCCTCCGCAAATGGCAACGGGCTGTATAGACCACCTGGGAGAAAGTATAGTAACTGCTGGCGCGGCTGCACGCGGGACACGACTGTATGCTAGATTACCGCTTTTCCGCTGACAGGCAGCCGCTGGGTAATGACAGTCGATAACAAACTGGTGGGGGAGATCGCCCACCTGGCAAGGCTCGATCTGGACGAGGCCAGCGCGTCAAATTTTGCCCGCGAAATGGCCGGGATACTGGATCTTGCTCAGCAAATGCAGGACGTCGATACCGACGGTATCGAACCGATGGCGCACCCGCTGCACGCGGTGCAGCCGCTGCGCGCCGACGTCGTCGATGAAACCGACCAGCGCGAGCATTTCCAGGCAATAGCACCGGCAGTAGAAGACGGTCTGTACCTGGTGCCACAAGTCATCGAGTAACACCTGCCTGCAATCCAGTCTACCCGCACTGACTACTGATCAAAGCCGTCTTTCGCGACACCAGCAAACCCTGCAAATCGGGTCAATCAATCTGCCGATGCATACACAAACAATCAGCTCCATCCAGCGAGCACTGGCGGCGCGCGAGTACAGCAGTGTCGAACTGTGCCAGCACTTCCTTAATCGAATCGAGCGTGCCAACCCGGCGCTCAATGCGTTCATCACCGTCACCGGCGAGGCGGCGCTCGCGTCTGCCGCCGAGTCCGATCGCCGGCGCGCCGCCGGCGACACCGCGCCGCTGCTGGGGGTGCCGCTGGCGCACAAGGACATCTTTTGTACTCGCGGTGTGTTGACCAGTTGTGGATCGCGAATGCTGGCCAATTTCACGCCGCCTTACGATGCCACGGTGGTCAGTCGCATTGAATCGGCGGGTGCCGTAATACTGGGCAAAACCAACATGGATGAATTTGCCATGGGGTCGTCCAATGAGAACAGCCATTTTGGCGCGGTGACCAATCCCTGGGGCGAAGGACGCGTGCCCGGCGGAAGCTCAGGCGGCAGTGCCGCAGCTGTGGGAGCCCGGCTTGTGCCGGGGTGCACTGGTACAGATACCGGCGGCTCGATTCGCCAGCCGGCGGCATTTTGCGGCATCACCGGAATCAAACCCACCTACGGTCGTGTATCGCGTTATGGCATGGTGGCGTTTGCTTCGAGCCTGGATCAGGGCGGGCCGATGGCGGCCACGGCAGAGGATTGTGCGACGCTGCTGTCGTGCATGGCTGGGCACGATCCGCGCGATTCCACCAGCATCGACGAGCCGGTACCAGACTACAGCGCTGCGCTTGACGATTCACTTGAGGGTGTCAGGATTGGCCTGCCAAAACAGTATTTTGCCGCGGGCCTCGATGATTCCATTGCCGCCGCTTTGCAGGCCGCAATTGCCCAACTGCAAAATCTCGGGGCAACGTTTATCGAAATAGAGCTGCCCAATCAGCATCTGGCGGTACCGGCCTATTACATTGTGGCGCCGGCTGAATGCTCATCGAACCTGTCGCGGTTTGACGGTGTGCGCTACGGCCATCGATGCGACAACCCAGCCGATCTCGAAGACCTCTACAAACGATCGCGTTCCGAAGGATTTGGTCCCGAGGTCAAGCGCCGCATTCTGCTGGGGACCTATGCGCTGTCGACCGGCTACTACGATGCCTACTACTTAAAGGCGCAGAAAATTCGCAATCTGATCAGCCGTGACTTTACCACAGCGTTTGAATCTGTCGATATGATCCTCGGGCCGACAACACCCACGCCGGCATTTGAAATCGGCGCCAACAGCGATGACCCGGTGGCGATGTATCTCAACGATATCTATACCATTCCGGCCAACCTGGCCGGGCTGCCAGCCATGTCAGTGCCGTGCGGGTTCAGTGCTGAACTGCCGATCGGCATGCAGCTGGTCGGCAACTATTTTGCCGAAAGCCGGCTGCTCAATGTCGCCCATCAGTTTCAAAAGGTCACCGACTGGCACAGTCAGTTGCCCGCAGGTTACGCGTGACCTACGGCCCCGCGTTCACCCAAAACGACCAATACCAACAGAGAACAGGTTAATCCTCGATGCAATGGGAAACCGTTATCGGTCTGGAGATACACGCCCAACTGGCCACTCGCAGCAAGATTTTCTCGGCCAGTTCAACCACCTTTGGCTCGGCGCCGAACACCCAGGCCAACGCCGTTGATCTGGGCATGCCCGGTGTACTACCGGTGCTCAATCGCGAGGCGGTGGCGATGGCAGTCAAGTTCGCGCTGGCAACTGGTGCTGAAATCGGACGACGCAGTGTTTTTGCACGAAAAAACTATTTCTATCCCGATCTGCCCAAGGGCTATCAGATTTCGCAGTTTGAGTTGCCGATCGTCGGCGCCGGCAACGTGCTTATTCAGCTCGACGATGGCGAGGAGAAATCGATCGGCCTGACGCGGGCACATCTGGAAGAGGATGCCGGTAAGTCTGTGCACGATGCCTTCCCGGGTCGAACCGGTGTGGATCTCAATCGCGCCGGTACGCCACTACTGGAAATCGTCTCGGAACCCGATATGCGCAGCGCCCAGGAAGCGGTCGCGTATGCGCGAAAGATCCATTCGCTGGTCCGCTATATCGACATCTGCGATGGCAACATGCAGGAGGGATCGTTCCGTTGCGATGCCAATGTCTCGGTGCGGCCTGTCGGACAGGAGGCATTCGGTACCCGTGCGGAAATCAAAAACATCAATTCGTTTAGATTTCTGGAAAAGGCCATCAATTTCGAGGTCGAGCGGCAGATCGACGTGCTCGAAGACGGTGGTGAGGTCGTCCAGGAGACACGCCTCTACGATGCCGATCGCGACGAGACGCGATCGATGCGCACCAAGGAAGAGGCCAACGACTACCGCTACTTCCCAGACCCCGATTTGTTGCCGGTGGAAATTGATGACAGCCTGATCGAATCGCTGCGAGCCCAGTTACCGGAATTG
Source organism: uncultured Granulosicoccaceae bacterium (assembly GCA_964646405.1). Lineage (GTDB taxonomy): Bacteria > Pseudomonadota > Gammaproteobacteria > Granulosicoccales > Granulosicoccaceae > CAKZSB01. Next base: position 20,707 of record CAZYDV010000057.1, read on the forward strand.
CCCGAGCAGAGGCGGCAGCGCTTCGTCGACGAATATCAACTCTCAGCCTACGATGCCGGTGTGCTGACGGCCGATCGCGCCACCGCTGATTTTTTCGAGCAGGGCCTGGAATTGAGTGGCGCGCCGGCCCGTCTGGCCTGCAGTTGGCTGACCGGTGAGGTATTTTCACGCCTGAATCGCGATTCGATCGAACTGGCCGAAGCACCTGTGAGTGCCGAGGGATTTGGCAACCTGCTGGCGCGCATGCACGACAACACCATCTCCGGAAAAATCGCCAAACAGGTCCTCGATCACATGTGGAACGATGGCAGCAGTGCAGATGAGATCATCGATCGCAAGGGCCTGCGCCAGATCTCCGATTCCTCTGAAATCGAAAAGATGATCGACGATGTGATTGCGGCCAATCCGGCTCAGCTTGCCGAATACCGTGCAGGCAAGGAAAAATTGTTGGGTTATTTTGTCGGCCAGGTGATGAAGGCCTCGAAGGGCAAGGCCAATCCCGGTCAATTGAACGAAATGCTGCGCGATAAACTCAAGGGCTGATTGTCGCAGGCTTTGTAGTGATAATTTTTTGTTACACTCCGGTTCCTCCCGGCGAAAGGCTGAAGGCCATGTTTGTAAAGAGTCCATCGCTATCCGGAACCGTCCCCGGGCGGCTCTTATTCGCTTGTCTGTTGCTGTTTATGCTGTCAAGCCAGCGCGTCCAGGCGTCGTCACTCGAATTGGGTGGCTACTTTTTTGCCAAAGGCCAGCAGCACATGCTCCGTGTGGGTAGCACGCGGTTTACTCTGCCAGCGGCGTCAGTTGCGGGCGGCTACTGGGTTGACAAAGGCATTGGGCTTGAACTGGAACTAGGCTCTTCGCTCGGCGACGATGAACGCAACGGCATCGACCTCGAAGTCGATCGGCTGGTGTCGCTCGGTGTTCGCCTGGAGGCACCGCCCACTGACAATCTGGCGCTGTACTTTGTGTTTTCGCTGACCTCCGCCGAGCTGTCCAGTCGATTCTCGCAATTCGAGCCCGCCGCTGTCGGCAGTTCGCTCGATGGCTACGGCATCACTTTCGGTATGACCTGGCACACGACTGTCGCCGGTCTGGTCGTCGATACCGGCGGCACACACAATCGCTTCGAGAGCGATCTGGGGATCAACACGCTGCACATCGGGCTGCGGTACTCAATTGGAGCGAAACGATGATGCGGACCCTGTCGCGGTGGATGTTGGCGGTGCTCGTTTTGCTGGGCGCAGCCTGTGGTGGCAATGATGATTCGGGCGAGCTGATCAGCCGCGTCGGTATCGCCACACAGGATATTGAGTCAGTGGAGATCACCGGTGCTGTGCCGGTCTTCTCGACCGGTGATGAATTGCCGCTGCAATTGCTGGCAACCAGTTCTACCGGCAGTGTGTCCTCGGTTACTGGCGTTGCGCGCTGGTCAAGCTCGGATCCCGCCGTCGCTTCGGTCAGTCAGGACGGTGTGGTGAC
>CAZYDV010000058.1:0-21996 GCA_964646405.1 uncultured Granulosicoccaceae bacterium
ACCTACATGTGCGCCGTGCTGCCCGCGGTCAGCGCGCTGGATGCCGCCACCGATCCGGATTTTCTTCACGACTACGCCGGTCGCTGCTACGACGGCAATCCGGCCATCAACAATCGTCCCACACGCAACGAAGACGAGCACCTGCAACGGCTGAGCGAACTCGGCGTGTCGCACTATGTCGCAGTCAGCGAGGCTTTCGTCAATGCATTAAAACTGGGCGGCGCACAGGTGCTGGCCACTATTGGCGGTTACACCATTCTCGATGGCGCTCCGTTCAGCCCGCTTCAGTACCCGCCCGTCGAGCCGATCGGATACTTCGATTTCACCGGCAATCTGCCCGCCCGCTATGTGTCTCAAAGTCTTTACAGTAACACTGACTTGCCGGCGTCTGTCGCACTGATCGAAATGCGCCGAGGGCGCCGGGTACCGTCACAACTGAGCCGTATCATCATCAACGGCGCACCGGACGCCGACGATGAGCGCGGGCAGGATCTGTTGGCGGCGATGCAGGATCGCAGCATTCTCGAGCTCAACTTTGGCAAAAATCCGCAGACAGGCGAAGTCGATCGAGGCTTTTCAGGGCGGTATTTTCCAGCGCACGCCTACCTGAGCGAGTACCTCCACTCGCGACCAGATTTTTTGACCCCCCGAGCGATGCCGAACGCGATCGTGCCGCCCACTTTCGAGTGGAACGCGGACGAACAGTCGTTCACCGCCAGCGGATTAGCGCAAGACCATCTGCTTGAATTGAAGTACGGGTATCACCCTTACTGGAATTCCAAAGACGCCTGGTTTTATCGCAGCGGCAACGGCCAGATGTACATGCTGTCCGACCAACAGGATATCGTCGCAGAGTTCACCAACGCAACCAATCTGCAGAGCGAGATCGGCATGGTACTGTCGATCTTCTCGTTCATTACGCTGGTTTACACCACCGGCCTGTTCTATCGACGCCGCGAGCCTGCCATCGGCTAAACAGCGCCCGGGCGCTGCGATCGCGCTATAATGCCTGCCCCGGCAGGCACCGATATCCCTATGGACTGGCCAGACATCACCGACTCGCTCGAACAACTGCTCAAACTGCGCAGTATTCCGTTCGGCATGAAACTGTTTGAATCTCGTGCCGACATGGAGTCGATTGTCGGCGTGCGCCGCCCGCAGGCGGTTCACACGCTCGATCAAATCGTCGCTCAAGCCTCCCGCCTGGGTCGCACTGTCGGCATCACGTCAGACGACCTGGTCGGCGCTCAGTGTCGCGCGGTCGTCGGCCTTGGCCGGGCCAAAACACCCGAGTGGCTGTCCGGCGAACACATGGTGAATGTCTGGTTTGCGCAAAGCGACGATGCCGCACGCCACCAGCAGTCGATGCACTGCGTCGAAGATGGCATTTACGAGGCGCTGGCGGTTTCGCCCCTGCGCGCCGGTCGACTGGATCCGCCCGATATCGCCCTGTTCTACGCCACGCCGGGTGCGATGATGTACTTTATCAATGGCCTGCAATGGACCGATTACCGCCGTTTCGACTGGTCCGTAGTCGGTGAATCGGCCTGCGCTGACAGCTGGGGTCGTGCGCTGACGACACGCGAGCCGTCGCTGTCTATCCCCTGTTTTGCCGAACGCCGCTACGGCGGTGTACTCGACGACGAAATGCTGATGGCGCTGCCACCAGCGCAACTGGAACAGGCGATCACCGGTATGCGGGCACTGGCAAAAAACGGTTTTCGATACCCGTTTGCGCAGTATGGCATCCAACAGGATGTACGCGCCGGTATGGCCGTCAGCTACGCTGGCAAAACGGCCGGCTGAACGCGCTGACTGCAACCGCCCTTTCGCGACTTTCTTCCACAACGCCCGGGTTTTTCTCATTGATCCTGCCCTACCTACGCACTCTCGCGTTTCAAGCCGGTTATGTCCTGTCGGCGCTGGTCTTCGGCACCCTTGCCCTGATCATGGCACCGCTACCCTATCGCTGGCGCGCGCCCGTCAGCCTGACATGGATCAGCTTTGCGCTGTTCTGGTTAAAGACCTGTTGCGGGGTGAGGTTTCGCCTGATTGGCAGTGTGCCTGGCAACGGATCGCCCAGCGTGATCCTCGCCAACCACCAGAGCACTTTCGACGCACTGTTTCTGCAGCGACTGGCAGACAACACCAGTACCATTTTGAAACGCGAGTTGATAAGACTACCGTTTTTTGGCTGGGGACTGGCGGCGCTAAAACCCATTCCGATCGATCGAGGCAGTCCGGTCGCAGCGCTCAAGAAAGTAAAAAAACTGGGTATCGAACGTCTTAGGCAGGGCATGCACGTACTGGTGTTCCCCGAAGGCACGCGCTGCCCGCCAGGCAACCTGGGAAAGTTTGCCCGCGGTGGTGCCGATATCGCGGTGACCGCGGGCGTGCCGGTAGTACCTGTCGCGCACAACGCAGGGACACTATGGCCGAAAAACTCATGGGCCAAACACCCGGGCACAATCGTGTTGGTAATTGGCGAACCGATCGAGACAGAGAATCTGTCCAGCAACGAGGTAGTCGGCAGAACCCGCGACTGGATAGAAAACCAGGTATCGCTGATCGCCGATGGCCACTATCAACCGGCAGCCATGGCAGAGGCAGAGTGAGTCGAGCCCCTCACCGCTGGTAACTGCGGCAGACTACATCGGTAACAAGAATTTACAATTCAGACCGCCAAACTGGCGATCTTTCTACCTGAACATCGATAAACGCGTAACCTAGAGCGGAATAACCTTGTTTGCGCAAGGGCCTTTCTGACCTTCGCCTACTTCGTATTCCACTTCCTGACCATCACTCAGCGTGGCATAGCCACCGCCACTTTGAATCTCGGAGTGATGGACAAACAAATCTTTGCCACCTTCTTCAGGGGCAATAAAACCGTAGCCTTTTTCCGCGTTGAACCACTTAACCGTACCTTTGCTCATATTTTTACACTCTGCATGATTGGTGAGATAACAATATTTCTACGCAACCGATTTCACCATATCGAAAGCGAATACCACAGGTCTTATGCGCCACAGCCGCGCACTGGCAACAATGCATTAGCAACAGCTGAAAAAGCACTCAATCGCAAAATCCAGTCTGTCACCCTCGCTGCATCGACAGCAGTATAGCGTGAAGTTTCTCGCTGTGCCCATTGTAATTACAATTGCTTAGCGAGATACGCCAACGCGTGATATCAACTCTCGGACGTATTCCCGGCACAAACGGCTGCGCGCTATCGAGTTACCCGGCCATAGTCAGGCGTTGGCAGCGGGCTGATACTCGATCCAGAAACACGGCCGCCAGCTAATGCATTCAATGGAGAACGTCGGAGACCTCAACACCAATAGCCTACAAGCTTGGCGTTGCAGCGGCCAATGCCGATCACTTTGATACCGACAGACCTGCTGTGCTGCCGGCGACATAGCCAAATGCTATGGCTGTCAGCAGGCCATTGCCCGACAAATAGCCCGACACCTGCGGACCCGATACTCCACAGGCAGCGCCACCGGCGGCGTATAGATTGACAAACGCACGACCCTGCGCATCTGTTACCCGACAGTCTGCATCGATCATCAAACCACCTTGTGTATGAAACAGAGCCCCGGTTACCCTGACCCCGTAAAAAGGACAGGTTAACAGTTGATCCATCTGAAACAGTCGTCCGAACTCATCGGCCAAACCTTGCGCGGCGCCAGCGCTCATACGGTGCAAGGTTGCCTTAAGCGCGTCCAGCGGCATGGCCGTTGATTGCGCAAACTGTTCCAGCGTATCAGCACTGACAATCGCGCCGGCCTGCATCGCCTGTCGATAATCGGGGAAACCCTGCGCAAACTCGTGAATGCGCTGATCGTAAACATTCCATGCGATGCCATCAGGTTGCCCCAGCACCTTGACCGCTTGTTCGGAGTAGCCGCCATGCTCATTGGAAAATCTCTGGCCCTGCACGTTCACCTGCACCGCCCCTTCCATCATCAGTGCCCAGGAGATCAGGATTCCGTGCGGATGGGCAACAGAACCATGCCCCTGATAACCAGATAGATGTTCACTGGCAGCACCCAGCGCATCGCCCCAGACAATCGCATCACCGGTGTTTCCGGCGTGACCAAAATATTGTCCACCGGCTATCTCGGGGATGTATCTACCCACCAGTTCTTCGTTGCCGCCGTAGCCATTACACGCCAGAATCAGCGCCCGACAGGCAACCGTCTCGCACTCACCACCAGGGCGCTGCAGTTGCACCGCATCAATACAGCGCCCATCTACAGTGTGAAGCTGTGTGACTCTGGCACTATTGAGTAGTGGAATGTCCAGCGCGTGCGCGGCATTGAGCAGCGCAGCCTGCAAACCGGCGCCGGTTTTATCTGGCACCGCATGCATTCGGTGCCGCGAGTGTCCCGGATAGAGAAAATCGTCCAGCACCTGCCATTCGAGTTGGTGGTTGTCTGTCAGCCATTCCAGCGCCGGCGCGATATTGTCTACCGCCAGTTCCACCAACGACGAGACAGAGCGCCCGGCGGCTTTTTTTTGTATGTCATCGATGAACTGCGTTTTAGTGTCGTCACCAATACCGGCATCCCGTTGAAAGCGTGTTCCGGCTGCCGGCACAAACCCCGACGACAACGACGTGGATCCACTGGCATTGGCATCGCGCTCAACCAGCAGGACATCGGCCCCGGTTTCACGGGCGCGCAGTGCGGCCACCAGCCCACAGGCGCCGGCACCGACGACGACGACGTCAGCCTGTGCATCGATCTGTTCCGGTCGGCTTCTACTAACACGGGGCACCTTAGGATGTCCCTAGCCATTCACAGGCCTGCTGACACGACATACTCTGACCAATAGTCGACAGATCAGCCATCGCGCGTTCATGTACCTGCGGTGAAAAAGCGGCACAACCGTCACTCAATACGATGACATTGAAATCCCTGACGTGCGCATCACGCACAGTCGACGCCACCCCGCCATTGCTTACAATACCGGCAATCAGCAAGGTCTCGATACCGGCTTTGCGCAACACCCACTCCATGCGGGTCATGTAGAACGCTGAATAGGCCACTTTTTCTACCGTGATATCGGCAGGTTTCAATTTATCCACGAGACTATGGCCCCATTCCCCGGGTGTAAAGTCACCGCGCCCGAGAAACGGCCGAAGTTTTCGCAGGTGCGGCGAGATAAACGGCTCACCTTGTTTACCGGGCACGAGTGTAAATTGTGTAGACACCACCCAGCCGCCGGATTGACGCACCGCATTGGCAACGGACAGCACGCGCTCAGGCAACGCGGCGATTTCATCACAGTGTTTGCCCGCCCGACCATAAGCGCCTTGTGGATGGAGAAAATCGTTTTGCAGATCGACGATCAACAGCGCAGTTGAGGTGTTGTCCATAGCATTAGTTCAGCAGGGTTGTGACGTCGGACCCAATCAGCAGATTGCCATTGGCATCAACACAGGCCTGCAATCCCGGATCGACATAGATTGTCGCATCGGCCTGTTCCAGTAGTGCAGGCCCGTCAATAACCGCATCGGCCGGCAAATCCAGACGCTGGTAGATGCCGGCGCGGTATCGTTTGCCAAGCGCATAGATCTCACGATACTCCGGTGGCTCGTCGCTTGCGGTGCCGGCAGGTGGAGCAAATACCGACATTTCAAGTGTTGGTCGCACCCCGGTCACCGCGACTCGGAAATTCATGATCCGGCACGGGATGTTGTCGAGCAGTCGCCCATAGGCGCTCGCGTAGGTTTCATCGAAAGCGCGCTGTACGTCCTCAGGTTGCAAGCCAACGGCTGGCAGCTCCAGTGGCACGGCGACCGTGTGTGTCTGGCCGAGATAGAGCATGTCGAGCTCAAAACGCTTGAGCAATGATGAAAACTCAACCTCAGCCGCGTGCAACAGGCGTTCGCACTCATCTGCCACCGCTTGCATACGCTCACCCAGGGCGAGGGTATCGGTATCGGCAAGCAGCCGATTGACTGTCTGCACGCGATCGTGGCGCATGTCGGCAACGACACAGCCCAATGCCGACGTGACGCCAGGGTATCTTGGCACAATGGCCCCTTTGAGCCCGGTTTCGCGAATCAGTGCGCCCGTGTGCAACGCGCCACCGCCGCCGAACGGCATGGCCAGGAAACCTGCCGGATCGTGGCCCTGCTCGATCGACACCAGGCGGATGGCGCCGGCCATGCGCGCGTTGGCAAGCGTCAGCACCGCCTCGGCGGCAGCTTCTGTATCCAGTCCCAATGGTTGGCCGATCACCTTGTCGATGGCAGATCTCGCGGCGTCTGTGTCGAGTGCGGCGAGCTTGCCGCCAATGGGTCGTTGCGGGTTGATACGACCCAGCACCAGATTGGCATCCGTGACGGTTGGTTGATCGTTACCCAAACCATAACAGACCGGCCCCGGATCCGAACCCGCCGACTCTGGCCCAACCTGCAACAGCCCGCTTTGGTCAATCCAGGCTATCGATCCACCACCTGCGCCAATGGTCGTGATCTCGATCATCGGTGTCCGCACCACCATGCCAAAATCGATCGAGGTCTGCGCGCACAGCGCGGCCTGCCCGCCCGCGACCAGCGACACATCGAACGAGGTGCCTCCCATATCGCAGGTAATAATATTGTCAAAGCCTGCGGCCGCGGCGATCGCTCTGGCCGCGATGACACCGGCCGCCGGGCCGGACAAGGCCGTGCGAATGGGGAATCGACGTGCCGCATCGAGCGACATCACCCCACCGTTGGATTGCACGATCAACACATCGCCATCGAAACCTCGCTGCCGCAGAGCCGCTTGCAGCCGATCCAGATAAGTCGATACCACCGGTTGCAGTGTGGCGTTTAGCGTCGCGGTGGACAGTCGCTCAAACTCTCTAATTTCAGGCAGGATTTCCGTTGCCACGGTGACGTGACTGTCGGGCCAGATGCTGCGTACCGCCTCGACCGCGACTCGCTCGTTGGCGTTATTGGCGTAACCGTTGATAAAGAACACGCAGACCGCCTCGCAGTGTTGGTCCAGCAACGCCTGCGCCGCCGCGCGAACCTGCTGCGGATTCACCGCCTCATCGATACTGCCATCGGCCAGCACGCGTTCATCCACCTCGAGACGCAGCGGTCGCTCGACCACCGGCACGTATGAGCCTTTCAACCCCCAGGTGGTCGGACGATCGCGACGACGCATTTCGAGCACATCTCGAAAGCCGCGGGTGGTGATGATTCCTGTTCTGGCCCCTTTTCTCTCGAGCAAAGCGTTGGTGCCAACGGTGGTGCCGTGAATGACGGTTTTAAGTTTGGCAAAGTCATCGACCTTCAGCGATACGCCATTGACAAAGCCGATCGACTGATCGCCGCGCGTCGATGGCACTTTGGCGGTGGAGATGGCACCCGTCTCTTCATCGACGACGAAGATATCGGTAAAGGTACCACCGACATCGACGCCTACAACATGCGTGCGCCGCCTCATCACAGACTCCCCGTTGGCGGGCGATAACCGTACACCTCGGCCGCGTGCTCCGTCGAGATATATTCAAGACGAATATCTTGCGCAATACTCTCGACGTCGCGATCGGCAGGATCGCCATAACCGCCGCCGCCGGGAGTTTCGAGCAGCACCGTATCGTGCCGTTCAAGCTCAATACCGACTACCTTCGAGACCAGCGGTGACTGGTGTGTCTCATCGCGATAGCGCCAGCTAAATCGATTGGCGGCCGCCGATTGGCCACCGACAATGCCTGGGGGTGCGAACTTGCCGCGCTCACCGAAAAGAAAACCACGCGCCTGATCTTCCAGCAGCCTGATTTCGTAAATTGCCCCCAGCCCTCCGCGAAACTGTCCGGCACCGCCGGAATCGGGCCGCAGTGCCCATTGCTTAAAGCACACCGGGTATGCCGCTTCGAGAATTTCCAGCGGCGGAATGGTAGCGGTGGAAATCGGCGCGTTGCCATGATTGAGTCCGTCGCCCACGGCGTGTGCGCCGTGACCGCCACCAAAAAACGAAAACATCACCCAACGCTGCCCCGTGCCCCTGTGGCCCGACAGCGACAGCGCGTTGATGGTGCCGTAGGCCGGCGCCATGGCACTGACCGGGGCGATTTTTGCCATCGCCTGAAACACCACATCGATCAGCCGCAGAATCGTCTCGGTATAACCACCGACCGGCCGCGGCGCGGTCACCGATAGCAGCGAGCTTTCATCGATTTTAAAATCGACCGGTTCCAGTACGCCAGCGTTGGCAGGCACCTCGCCGAATACGTGTTTCAATGCCACGTAGCAGGCGGCAATGGTAGTCGAGTGCGAGATGTTGACAGGCCCGGCGCAGGCACTGGATGAACGCGTGAAATCCAGTGTCAGCCGATCGCCGTCGACACTCAAATCGAGAGCAATGGTTAGTGGTTCATCGGTGATACCGTCGTTGTCTAGATAGTCCTCGGCACTCACTGATCCATCAGGCAACTGGCGAATGTTGGCGCGCATCATTTTGGCCGCCCGCGATTTGAGCTCGACAAATGCGGCAGAAACGGTGTCGTCGCCGTAGTCATCGAGCAGTGCACAGAGTCTGTGCTCGCCCAGTTCGAGTGCGTTGATCTGTGCGTTCAGATCACCGTACAGTGACAGCGGCAGGCGCGAGTTGGCAGACAGGATATCGACGATGTCCTGCCGATAGTCACCGCCGTCGATGAGTTTAACGGGCGGGATCAGCATGCCCTCCTGAAAACACTCGGTTGCGGCCGGATTATAGTTGCCAGGCACATTGCCGCCGACATCGTGCCAGTGGCCGACAGAGGCCAGATAGCAGAACGGCTTATCTCCGCGAAAGACCGGTTTAACCAGACGAAAATCCGACAGATGCGTGCCACCGTCGTAGGGATCGTTGAAAATCCACACGTCATCCGGCTTAACACCGCCCTGCTTCGCCGCCTTGTCGATCACTGCCTTGACCGCAAATGCCATTACGCCGACGAAAATCGGTAAGCCTGACTTCCCCTGCACCAGCGTATCGCCAGTGAACGCGTCGTACAGTCCGTGGGATGCATCGTGCGCCTCGGCAATGATCGGGTTGAATGCCGATCGAAACAGCGTGGCATCCATTTCATCGGCTATTTGTTCCAGCCTACCGTTGAGTACCGCAAGCGTCACCGCATCGGGTTTCAATGTTTTGCCTCACGTTTGGTCGCAATTTCCGACTCGCTGTACTGCTCCGCATCGGCCAGTATGGATGCGGTGCCGATCAATTCGTTAAGGCCATTGAAGTCGAACATACGCCCGGCGAAATTATCGTTGCTGCCGGAGCTGATCAGGTTCGCGTAGTAGTCCTGGGCGGTGCGCGCCATAGCGCGCACGATACCACCCGGAAAGATCACCACGCGGTAGCCGGCGGCCTGTAGACCATCGCGATCCAGTAACGGCGTTTTGCCGCCCTCAACCATATTCGCAAGCAATGGAATGCGATGGGCGAAGCGTGCGGTTAGTTGTTCAATCTGCGCGTGCGATTGCGGCGCCTCAATAAAGAGAATATCCGCACCGGCCTCGATAAACGCATCGGCGCGATCCAGCGCGGCATCAAATCCTTCAACTGCGATCGCATCGGTTCTGCCAATAATCAGCGTACTGCGGTGATGCCTGGCATCACAGGCCGCCTTGATCTTGCCGCACATTTCATCGCAACTGATCAGCGCTTTGCCATCCAGATGTCCGCAGCGTTTGGGCAACTGCTGATCCTCGATCTGCAGCGCATTGGCACCCATACGCTCGTAGGTACGCACCGTACGCTGCGCGTTCAGCGCGTTGCCAAAGCCATTGTCCGCATCGACCAGCAGTGGCAACTGCACTCGATCACGCACCAACTCAATCGTCTGCGCGACCTCACTCATCGACACCAGACCGATGTCCGGGCTGCCAAAACGCGTATAGGCTATGCCGGCACCGGACAGATACAGCGCCTGGGCACCCGCTTGTTCGGCGATCATGGCCGTCAGCGCATCGCAGACACCGGGCGCCATCAGTATGCCCGGTTCAGACAGGCGTCGATCGAGTTCACTTGCGGTCATGGAGGCTCCGGAGGGATCAGACGGATGGTGTGAAACGCTTTTTCAGGTGCGCGATCAAGCCGCCGTCATGAAGAATCGCCAGAATATTGTCCGGCAACGGATCGAGCGACAGCGTTCGATCCGCCAACTGTAACTGTGCCGATTCTATGTCGAGCGATGCCGCTCCACCATCGACGAGATCATCTGGCAAGTCTGTGGTGAAGACCGGCAGGCCGAGATTGATCGCATTACGATAAAAGATACCGGCAAACGAGTGCGCTACCACACCGGCGACCCCCAAATGCAACAGCGCCTCAGCCGCCTGTTCACGCGATGAGCCGGCACCAAAGTTTCGCCCGGCGATGAGAATATCACCGCGAGATACCTCGGCTGCGAAGCCCGGACGGGTCAGTTCAAGACAGTGGAGGGCAAGCGCTTCGATTCCACCTTTCATGTACTGACCCGGTGCCAGTTGATCGGTGTCGATGTTGTCGCCGAGTAGAAAGACCCTGCCAGCCATTAGTGGCTGACGCCTGCCGACAGGAATTCGCGCGGGTCGGTGATGCGACCGGTGATAGCAGAGGCTGCGACCGTCATCGCCGAGCCAAGCCAGACTTGTGATTGAGGATCTCCCATACGGCCCTTAAAGTTACGCGCGGTCGATGAAATGCACACCGCATCCGCTCCGAGTCGATCGGCACCGTAGCCGGCACAGATGCCACAGGCACTGGGCAACAATTGCGCGCCGGCCTGCTGCAGTGTTTGCAAGGTGCCATCGTCTGCTGCGCGCTGTTGATCGGCAAGTGATGCCGGCGCCAGCATCATGCGCACACCACTGGCGACCTGTCGTTTGCCAATCACTCGGGCCGCGGCCTGCATGTCGTGATACTTGGCTCCGGTGCAGGCGCCGATGTAGGCTATATTGATGGCGGTGTTGGCACCGTTTGACACCGGCATAGCATTGGCAGGTGAGTGCGGTGCCGCCACCTGCGGCACAAGCGTCGTAGCATCAAGCTTTAGATGACGCAGCAGCGACGCATCGGCATCGGTCATAAGTTCAGCAGGGTCCGGTAACTCGACGCTGCAGCTGTAGCGATTGGCGTCGCTTGAATCGATTGCACTGAGAAACTCCGCGGTGGTGGCATCCGGTGCGATCAGTCCGACCTGGGCACCGAGTTCTGCGGCCATGTTGGACAGCGTCATGCGCTCTTGCATCGGCAGCCTTGCCACCGTATCACCGCTGTACTCGATCGCCTGATACTCACCACCATCCATACCGATCAGGCCGCAGGTGTGGAGCATCATGTCCTTGGCACCAACGCCATCGGCAAGCGTGCCCTGCCACTCCAGCATAATGGTACCTGGCACCTTAAGCCAGATCTCGCCAGTGGCCAGAGCACCTGCCATGTCGGTGGCGCCAACACCAAACATATACGCCCCCATCGCGCCGCCGGTGCACGAGTGGCTGTCGCCACCAACCACCAGCATGCCCGGGCGCAGATGGCCCTGCTGCGGCAGCACGATGTGACAAATCCCGCGGCTATCGTGAAAGACGACTTCTTCGCGGTGCGCCCAGTCCCGCGTGAAGCGCAGAATCTGCCGACCCTCTTCAGAGTCACCCGGCACGTAGTGATCGGCGATCAACACGAGTTGTTGCGGATTGTGCAAACCGGTGCCCAGTTCTGCCAGCAGCGGCGCTACCCGACGCGGGCCACCGGAATCGTGGATCATAGCAAGATCAATACGCGCGGTGACTACCTCGCCAACCTCAACCGATGCGCGGCCACAAGCGCGTGCAATAATCTTCTGTGCAAGCGTTGCACTCATGCGCGGTTTGCCTGTGCGCTCAACTGGCGTTTGTGCTTGTGAAGATCCATCTGCGCAATATACCATCAACCGGATTCACTCACACGAGGGCACCGCCCGATGCCGGTAATCAAGGTCACGTTGATCAGAGGCTATGACGAGCCCACGCGCCGGCGACTCATGCAGCGGCTGACGGACGCGGTGCGCGCCACGATTGCCGCACCGCTGGAGGCGATCACTATCGCGCTGGACGAGAGCGACGCCGCCAGCTACATGCGCGGTCGACAGAGCCGCGTGCCCGGCGCACCACTGCCAGCAGCGGCATCGGTGGTACGCAGCTATCTTGACGCGATGGAGCGCCGCGACCTCAACGCTGCGCGCTCACACTTGCACGATGATTTTCAAATGGTGTTTCCCGGTGATCGCAGCATGAGCACACTGGAAGAGCTGATTGAGTGGAGTTCCACGCGCTATCGCTCGATCGGCAAGACGATCGATGCAGTCGAGGAGTGCTTTGGCGAAGACGGCATGACGGTCTATTGTTTTGGTACGCTGCAAGGCACCTGGCTCAATGGTGAGGCGTTCAGCGGCATCCGGTTCATCGATCGCTTCACGCTCGCCGATGGCAAGCTCCATCGCCAGTTCGTCTGGAACGACCTGGCCGAGCACCGACCCGCTGCGCAAAGTTGACGCCGCAGCCTAACCGACGGCGGACAGTCCTGCTTTACGGTTCAAAGCTAACCAGCGCTGGTTAAGCCCTCATCGATCGCGCCGGCAATGGTGGCCACATCGTCAGATGTGATCACAAGTGGTGGTGACAAAATGATATTCGGCCCCGAGATGCGAATCATCACGCCGGCCCGATAGGCGCCTTCGTAGACTTTGGCAATCGTATCTTTATCGGCCGGGGCTTTGCTCTTGCGATCACTCACAAGCTCCAGCGCCACCATCAACCCCTTGCCGCGCACATCTCCCACCAGCTCGTGCTTTAGTTTGAGTTCATTGGCTTTTTGCAACAGCTCCGCACCGCGCGCCGCGGCATTTTCATGCACCTTCAGGCGAGCGATTTCGGGCAGGCAAGCGACGGCCGCTGCAGCCCCTACCGGATGGGCAGAATAGGTATAGCCATGGCCGATCGCGCCAAACGCTGTGGCATCAGACTCAAACGTCTCTGCCACCTTTTCATTGATCAACACCGCGCCAAATGGATAGTAGCCATTGGTGATCGCTTTGGCGGTACACATAAAATCCGGTTTGACGTTCCAAAGTCGCGAGCCACTGAGCGCTCCCGTGCGTCCGAAACAGGTGATGACTTCGTCGGCGATTAAAAGGATACCGTGTCGATCGCATATTTCTCGCACCTTCGGCATGAAAGACGGATGGGGCGGAATAACGCCACCCGCGCCCAGAACCGGTTCCATGACAAAGGCCGCGATGGTGTCGGCCCCCTGAAAATTGATTTCATCTTCGAGTGCGGCGGCGCACAGCGTGGCGAGCTTTTCAGGGTCTGTCTCGTTGAAAGGGTTGCGATACAGGTAGGGACACGCAATCTGGAAACAGCCCGGCAACAGCGGTTCATAATTGCGCCTGAAGTTGGCATTGCCATTGACCGAGGCGCCTCCAAAGTGGGTGCCGTGATAACCCTTTTTTAAACTCAAATATTTGGTGCGATCACGATCGCCGCGAATCTTGTGATACTGGCGCGCCAGACGCAATGCGGTTTCGATGCTGTCCGAACCGCCGGAGGTGAAAAATGATCTCACCATACCCTCGGCCGCGAACCACTCGGCAAGCATTGCCGACAACTCGATCGACGGTCCGTTGGCGGTACCGCGAAACACAGAATAGTACGGCAGCTCCTGCAGTTGATCGGCAATTGCCTTTTTAATCGGGTCAACCGAATAACCCAGATTAACATTCCACAAACCGCCGACCGCATCCAGGCTCTTGTGGCCATCGACGTCGGTCAGTGTCACCCCCGATGCCGCGGTGATGATTTTGGGCGGGTTGGCCAGCATCTCAGCCGGATGCGCCATCGGATGCCACATGTGTCGGGCGTTGTTCTCGATCAAGAAGTTCGAGCTTCGCATTGATTGATTCCTTAATTGGATGGCGGGTTTATCAAGCCACGTGGTCAAAGTGCTGCGCGGCGTCGGCCAGTACCGCGGGTTGCACCCCCCCCAGCAGGCGAGTGAGCCTGGCGCTTGCGGCAAACAGCACGCCCAGCTGATCCAGCACGCCGGACGCCTCGACGCTCTGACCGGGACGCGCGATCGCCACGGTCCCGGCCAACTGTCCGCGGTGATCAAAAAACGGCGCCGCCACGCTGCAGACATCGTCCTCGAATGTGCTGACGCAACAGGCATATCCGTTTTCGCCTGCGCGACAGGCCTGCGCCAACACCTGTTCGACGTCAGTCGGGGTGTTATTTGCAAAGCGTTGCAGCGGCGTTTCCAACACCGCGTCTCGACTGTCGTCGGGCAGAAAACCCAGATAGACAATACCGGAGGCCGTCGCATGCATCGGCAGCAACTCGGCCGGATTGATTTTTACCACCGCGCCGCGTTCGGGCATCCGGTGGGCAATAGTGCATAAACCACCACCGGCCGGCATGCTGACGTGCGTAGTCTGGACACATTGTTCATACAGCCAGTCGACCACCTGGCGCGCCGAATCGGCGATCGGCACACTGGCCTCGCGCACACGCGCCAGATGCAGCAACCCACTGCCAAGCCGGTAACGGCGACTGTCACTGAGTTGTTCGATTAGTTCGTGCTCGGCGAGCGCCACCAGCAGCCGACGCGCAGCGGCCTTGTCGATCGATGCCCGTCGGGCGATCTCGGACAGCCCCAGTTCGGGCGTCTCGGTGGAGAAGAGCTCCAACAGGCGCATAGCTTTGTCCACTGTTTTCACCTGGCCCGAAAATCCTCTGTGTGCGACGTGTGGTTCAAATTATCTTGACTCGCCGCCAAACATTACGCAACAATTTTGTTCACCGCCGGTGACAATAGTGCACCGACCCTTCTCTTTCAAAGCTGGAGAACTCACTCTTGAAGAACGCGCTTACGACCGTTTTGAGAACCACGCTGGCCGCCGCTGTCGCTACCTTTGCACTGGCCGGCACCGCCGCTGCAGAGTATCCCGAAAAGCCCGTGCAGTTTGTCGTGCCATGGCCGCCAGGCGATCTTGAGGATGTGCTGACACGAATGATCGCTGAGGATTTCCAGGCCGAGTACGGCCAGCCCGCCGCGGTAGTCAACAAGCCCAGTGGTGGTGGTGGCCCCTTTCCTGGAGCGGTGGAAGTCGCCAAGGCACCGGCCGATGGATCGATGATCGGCTCGTTCGTTATTGGCGTGCCAGTCTCGGGGCCGAACATTGGCATTCCCGAACTCTCGCCCAACCCGTTCGATCCAGTGGGGATCTTTCTAACCTACCCCTTTGCCATTGTCACCAGCAAGAGCGCGCCCTACAAAACCATGGAAGAGCTTGCCGAATACGCCAAGTCAAACAAAGTCGTACTCGGTCACTTCGGCGCGCCGCTGGTCCCCACAAAGGTTACGCTGGCGCTGGCCAAACAAATGGACTTCTCGTTTTCATCTGACGCAGCCTTCGACATGCTCGACTGCAACTCGCTCAAATCCGGCGACGTCGATGTCATGAACACGACCATTCAACTGGTACTGGCCTGTCAGGACGACATTCAAGTGCTCGCCGCAGTCACGACCGAGCGACTGGCCAACGCACCCGACGCACCCACCGTTGGCGAACTGGCACCGGATCTTTCGCTGGCACTCTGGAATGGCCTTTTCGTCCACAAAGACACGCCGGACGATGTGCGTGAAAAAATCGCAGCCGTGGCGCAAAAGACGATGGCAAGCGAGCGTGCAATGAAGTTTGCAAACGACGCCGGTGCCCAGATCTACTGGCAGGATGCAGCAGCTTCCAGCGCACGCATTGAGGCAAATATTGCCACCATGGGCAAGATTGGTGAAATGCTGAAGTAGCCACTGCCTCGATGAGTCGGGTGGCCGTTACGCCACCCGCACGTCGATGCCAGCACCGTGACAGAGTCACCCAACTCCCCCGAAGGCTGCGATCCCGCCGCACACGCCGCACTAATGTGGTTCGGCGTCTGTACGTTTGCGATAACGCTCGCGCTGATCTCGCAACTCGGCGCGCAGACCACCTGGATCGACGGACAACCACTTACCCGTCAACCAGCCTTAAGCTCGATCGTCTCGCTGTTCGGCATGGCTCTGTTTGGCCTGTGCTGGATCGGTATCCACTGGCGACGCCAGCCCGGCTGGTGGCGCATCAACCCTATCCCCGAATTCACTGTCTGGATCGCGAGCCTTGAGTTCGTCGCCTGGTTCATGATCTACGTCTGGCTGGTACCCATCAGCGGCTACCTGCTGACCACAGTGGCTTTTTGCGTGCTGTTGACGCTGCGATGTGGCTACCGCAGCCGCCGTGCAGTGACAAGCGCCGCGCTGACTGGTCTTTTTATCGTGTTGTTGTTCAAAACATTTCTCGCAGTCAAAATACCAGCCGCCAAAGCCTACGAGTATCTGCCGGACGCGCTGCGCAACTTTATGATTATCAATTTCTAGCAACCGTTTATGGAAGCTCTCACGGCAGGCCTGGCGCTGATCACGCGCCTCGACGTACTCGCGGCGCTTTTCATTGGCTCGGTGGGTGGCGTCATCATCGGTGCCATTCCGGGTGTTGGCCCGGCGATCGCAATCGCGATTTTATTGCCTGCCACCTTTTCGATGGAACCGCTGGTGGGCCTCACCCTGTTGCTGGGTATCTATGGCTCGGCACTTTTTGGTGGTGCAATACCGGCCATCCTGATCAATACGCCGGGTACGCCGGTGAACGCACTCACCACCTACGATGGCTATCCGATGACACGCAACGGCGAGGCGCCACGGGCTTTGTCGATTGCTTATGGCGCGTCTTTTTGTGGTGGCATCATCTCAGTGCTGTGCCTGATGGCACTGTCACCGGTACTGGCAAAGATCGCCCCGCTGTTTGGTTCGCGCGAGATCTTTCTCGCCACCGTGCTGGGTATGGTGCTGGTCGTGATCGCCCATCGCGGCCACAGTATGGCCGCCGGTGCGCTGTTGTGTTTTGGTATTTTTCTGCAAAGCATCGGGCTGGAGGCGGTCCGTTACAGTCAGCGCTTTACCTTTGGGCAGACGTGGCTGACCTCCGGCATCGATCTGATCGTAGTAGTGCTCGGTCTGTTCGCGATCAGCCAGGCCCTGCTACTGCTAACATCGCAAGATAATCCCAAAACCACACCGAAGATTGGCCGCGGCCTTTTCAGTGGCCTGGCCGAGGTATTCCGTTTTCCGAAAGTGATTCTGCCATCCGCGGGATTTGGCACCGCGATGGGAATCATCCCGGGTGTGGGAGAATTTACCGCCCAGTTCTTCTCCTACTCACTGGCGCAGAAGTTATCGCGCAAACCGGAGCAGTTCGGCAAGGGTGCGCCGGACGGACTGATTGCATCGGAGACTGCAAACAACGCCGTACCGGCTGCAGCGATGATTCCGCTGCTGGCACTGGGAATCCCGGGCGAGGCGTTGACGGCGATGATGTTGTCGGTGTTCTACGTTCACAATGTCATCCCCGGCCCGACGCTGTTTCTGCAACACATGGACTTCGTCATGGCGCTGTATCTGTGCCTGTTATTGCTGAACGTGCTCGCGCTGGGTTTTCTAATGATCGCCACCCGGCCACTGCTCAACGTGATCAGAATCCCGGACCGCTATCTGGGCATGACGATTCTGACGCTGTCGTTCGTCGGCGTCTATTCGCTGCGCAATTCAATCACCGATTGCGCGATCGCCACCGCCTTTGGCGTGCTGGGGCTGATCCTCAAACGCCTGCAGTTACCGATCGTGCCGATCATTCTGGGCATGGTGCTGGGCGGTATTATGGAGAACAAGTTCCGCACGTCGCTGCCACGAATTGACAGCGCAATCGACTGGATCAATCGCCCGATCGCAGCCACCATATTCGGGCTTATCGTACTGGTGTTACTGGCGCATATCTGGTCTCTCGTGCGCAACAGGCGAACACCACCCAACTAGCCTGTATTGCTGTACCAGCCGCTAAGCTCCCGGTAGCGCACCGCTTTGCTGTCACGAATCGACTCGCACAGCGCAAAACCGTCCACACGCGTGACGAATTGCCGATCCTGCATGGCAGGCGGTGGCGGATTCAGCACCCGGCGCGCAAGCGTCAAGTGCGGACGGTAGCGCTTTTTGTTCACGCGAATACCGGCGTTGTTGGCAATGCGCGCGCAGCGCCGGGCCAGCGACATCAGCTCGTCTGGTGGATTGGATGGCGCGATCCACAATACCTGTGAATCCGACCAGTAACCCACCTCATCAAAGTGCAGGTCGAAGACCTCGGGCATCACGTGTTGTAGTTGCTGCTCGAGGCTGTCTCGCTGTGCGGGACTGATCTGATCCAGAAAGGCCAGCGTTAGATGGTAGTTCCGAACCGGTACCAAACGCCCGGCGTGCGGCCAGTTCAGCTCGGCCCAGCTTCTCATCTGAAGACAGGTATCGGTATCGGGGAAGACTGCAAAAAAGCTACGCAAGACGAAAACCGGTCAGCCGGTGGGTTTGGCGGGCTGGCCATTATACGGATTCACGCACGTGGCACTACTGCTAAAACAAAAAAGGCCGGTGCCAACGGCACCGGCCTTTTGATCACAGCGCTAAGTGCGTGTCACCGCACTATCGCCATTCAATCGATGGCTGACCGTTGACCAGTTCGAACTCGTTGTACACTGGCGCTCCCGACTGATCGGCAAACCAGATCACTGCCAGCACTGAGGTGATATCGTTGGTTACTGCCATATCACCGTTGTAGATGCCATCGACAATCGCCGTGCGCAGTGCGCACTTGTCGAAGTTCACGCCGTAGGCGTCTTCACCGTCGAATTCGTATTCGGTGCAGATCGACAGAAAGCCCGTGGTGCCAGTCGCGGCGTCGATATCAAAGTCGATATTCAGATCCCAGCGCGTACTGAAATCAAAATGATCATCGCTCGACAACTCGGAGGTAGCCGCCGCTTCGGCCACATAGGGCTCGTTTTCCCCATCGACCTCGCCTGCGCCATCGACCAGTGAATCAGTGCCCGAATCGGCACCACCTGAGGATTCACCACCACTGACGGTATCGCCGCCACTGCCGGTGTCGCCACCACTCGCCGTATCTGTGCCACTGTCGGGCTGCTGAGCAGGTGCCAGCAGCAGTTCCCCGTCGCCACCGCCGCCACAGGCGCTCAGCAGCAGCATCACGGGCGCCATCGCAATCAGTTTTTTCATTTTCATCATGGGCTACTCGGTGAATACCAGATTCGGGTTACTGTTTTCCTGCATGTACCAGGACTGTCGACTCTCGCCATTACTGTTAACAAAAGCCTCGAATGCCGGATAGGCAAATAGCACATCGATGAACTCGCGCGGATACTGCCAGCGCGTACCAATCTCCAGCGCCCAGGGCATGCCGTCGGTCGTTTGAAAGTACAGCCCGGCTACCGGGTCTGACGCATCGACCCCCGTCTCGACTACCGACAAACCAAAATCGAAGACCTCGGTCGGTGCCTGATTCTTCAGGTGTATTTCGTATCGGCGACCCGGGTTATCCGAATAGTGGGCACCATGCCAGGCACCAGGCGTGGCAAACATGAAAGGATCGAACACGCCTGATGTTTGCAGATCAACGGGTTCCTGGAACGGTATGTTGAGGTTAAAGCGCGCCTGAATATTAGAGCCACAGCCCAGCTCGGTGCGATAGAACGTACAATCCTCACCGGCACTGACATAGTTCCAGACGTTGTACATCAACATAAAAATGGCTTCATCGGGCCCCGACTCCAATGGATTGTAGGGCGCTGTTGGCAGATCATTGATGGTGTATTCAATGCGGTTCTCATCGATCTGTGAGCGCAAAACCCCGGGCAACCGAATGCCAAAACCGTTCTGATAGGCCGCTCCGACCGCCGCGATTTCACCCGAAATATTTACAAACGTAACCAGGCCGTTCTGTCGATAAACCGCGGTGCGCATGTAGACGACCAGATCGTTCATGTCGTAGTCGCCCTCGATCGGCCAGTTGTCTTCATAGGCGATCGTCGCCCAGTCGTCAGACGAGGGATAATAAGTCACCGAGGCGCCATCGGCGGTGATATCAACTTCGTAGTCTTCGACTTCGCCATTGCTCACGCCACCAGTCGGACCGACTCCCGCATCCGATGACAATCGAAAACGCGCCCAGGTCTTGCCAACCAGCGCATCTGCCGGCAATGAGATAAAAACGGTGTTGCTGCCGGCGCCGACGAGTTTGTCGCTAACAATCTGCTCGTTGCTGTCAAATTCACCGTTCTGGTTGGTATCCATCCACGCATTCAGGTAGCCGGTGTCGCTGGCATTGACCAGTAATACCGCCTGCGATCCAGACAACAGCCCGGTCGCGAACTGCACACCGTCATCGTCATTGTTGCCGTCGATTTCATCGTCTGACATCGGGAACGGCGTGCCGTTGCTCTCACCATCGACGTCGTCACCCAGGAACAGCGTGGCACCACCGGCCAGCCCGTGGCGTGCGCCATTGTCAGCCAACAGCGTGCCATAACTGGCCGGCGCGTCACCGAAGTCAATGTCGGTGTTGGTGTCGTCAACGATATCTGCCAATGCACAGCGCGCACCGTCGTTGATGCTGGATGCGGGCCCCAGCGCAAAAAGTTCGGCACTGTAGTTGGCGCCATCAATGTCTATGCGAAAAATCTTCCCGTCTTTGTTACGGCTGATGTACAACTGACCGTTGACGTCGAAATAGACGGCACCAAAGGTACCGCTCTCGCCGGTGTCGCCAAGCTCAATCGACGTGCCATTGACAACGTCAATCTGGTGCAGCAACCCTTTGCTGTCAACGGCGTAGGCAAAACCGTCACGCGGATGGAAAGCGAGATCAAATATACGCAGATCCATACTGGCCCCATCGACGATGAGCCGCATCTGCAGATAGGTCTCAGTGTTGGTAGGATCCAGACCAATGGCATACAAGCCTGTGTTCGCGCCTCTGCGATACACCACGTATTCGTTTGTCAGCAGTGACACATCGCCTACGAAGAAAGTCTTGCCCGCGATGTTGTCTACGGCCAGGGGTTGAACCTGCCAGTCACTACCAAAACGTGCGGGCACATTGTGCACGTTGCTCCAGCCGTATACGTAGTTGTCATTCGGGTTAAAGCCGGTTGCATTGACCTTACCTTTGGTACCCATATCGTTTTCAACCAGCGTGTATTCGCCAGTCGACAGATTGATGCCATAGGTTGTCGCGACGGCACTTTGCGTCAGATAGGCATCTGAGGCGCAACTTTCGAATGGGTCGGCACTCGCCATACCGGCATAGAGCAGTGCGGAAAATATAATAAGTCTGCGCATGATGAGCTCGGGTATCCTTGTCGTTGGGCGCCAGGCATCCTCTTACTGCCAGTCAGCAGGCCATCTTCCAGAGGATCAGCACTCATCGTTTCTCGGCAGCACCGCTCAAAGTTGCAAGCCCTCAGCCCAAAAACCTGCAATCGATCACACAATTGTGGCTAATCCAGGGAACTTCAGCCAAACTTAAGATTGCTAGACGATAGTCAGCAGACGCTGGCAAGCTATCTCCGCCGGACCATGCAACCTTATGGAAACTGCAATCGAATGCTCTCCCTGCTTCTGGTCGAGGACGACCCCCTGCTGGGTCAAGGCCTGTCTATAGGACTGCAACAACGCGAATTCCTCGTCGACTGGGTCACCAGTGGTCTGGCTGCCAGGCGCTCGATGCGCGAAAATCACTTTGACTGCGCGATACTCGACCTCCAGTTGCCGGGGATGGACGGCACGCATCTACTGCGCGAGTGGCGCGCGGCCGGCAATGCGATACCGGTTCTGATTCTGACCGCACGAGACGGTGTCGCCGACAGAATCTCCGGGCTCGATGAGGGCGCCGATGACTACATTCTAAAACCCGTCTCGATCGATGAACTGGCGGCGCGTATTCGCGCCGTGCACCGGCGCCGCGGTGGCCAGGCTCTGTCGGTGTTGCGACGCGGCGATGTAGAACTCGATCCGGCCGGCCACAGTGTATTCAAGGCCGGCGAATCGA
>CAZYDV010000059.1:0-21879 GCA_964646405.1 uncultured Granulosicoccaceae bacterium
GCTGTGGCAGACGCCATTGTCGACAGTATGCGCTGCGACAACCCACAGTTGACGCGCGCCAGCGTCAACAATGGCGGTGATATCGCCCTGTATCTGGCGCCGGATGCGCATTTCGATATTGGCGTGGCCAACGAGTCTGGGCATGTACTGACCACGATTGCGGTCAATGCCAGCGACCCGATTCGTGGCGTAGCCACCAGCGGCTGGCGCGGGCGCAGTCAGAGTCTGGGCATCGCCGATTCAGTGACCGTGCTGGCACGCGACGCAGCGTGCGCTGATGCTGCGGCAACGCTCATCGCCAATGCGGTAAATCTGCAGCAATCGAGCGCGGTCGAACGCCTGCCGGCAACACAGGTTGAGCCCGACAGTGAGCTTGGCGCGCGGCCGGTCACGGTAGCCGTGGGTCCGCTGACACAGGCGCAAAAAACACAAGCACTGAATGCCGGTGCGGCACTGGCCGAGAATCTCGCCGCTAGCGGCGATTTGTTTGCCGCTTGTCTGTGCTTGCAGGGTCAGCACAAATTGACGGGCATAGCCGCACACGCGCTATTGCCGTCCACAATCAAACAACGAGAGAGTCGAGCTCATGCCTGAAGTCGTGATTCGCAAAATGGTGGTCAGCGTTGAGGAGATCTGGCACGAGGGTGGTCCGCGGGCCGAGGTACCGCAACGCAAGGCCGCGTGCCTGGCCGTGATCGACAATCCCTTTGCCGGTCACTACGAAGAACAGATCGCCGATTTTATGGAAGATCTCAAACCGCTTGGCGTTGCGATGGCAGGCAAGCTGATCGAAGCGCTCGGCGGTGACAATGGCGTTATCGAGGGTTATGGGAAAGGGGCCATTGTCGGTGAGGCAGGGGAAATTGAACACGGTGCGCTGTGGCATGTGCCTGGCGGCTACTCGATGCGAGAACTGATACCCGAGAGCATGGCGATCGTGCCGTCGACGAAAAAGGTCGGCGCCCCGGGTACCCGGCTGGATGTACCGATGACGCACACCAATGCATCGTACGTTCGCTCGCACTTTGATGCGATGGAAGTCGGCTTGAACGATGCGCCGCGTGCCAACGAAATGGTGCTGGCGCTGGTGATGTCGACCGGTGCCCGGGTGCACAACCGCGCTGGCGGTTTGGCCGCCGCTGATGTCAAAGGCGAAGACGGCCTGCGATGAGCACCACAGACCACTCGATCCTCATTCGCAAGATCGTCTGCGTCGTCGAGGACACGCAGATCGAGATGGGACGGAAGATCGAACCGGCCACCCGCCGCGCCGCCGCAATCGCTGTGATTGCCAATCCGTTTGCCGGTCGCTTTGTCGATGACCTGGCCGAACTGATTGAAGTGGGCGCCTATCTGGGTGGCGTGCTGGGCGCACGGGCGGTCGAGGCACTGGGTGTTGTGCCCGCGCAGATCGAGAGTTATGGCAAGGCGGCGATGGTTGGCAGTGACGGTGAACTGGAGCACGCTGCCGCGATACTGCATCCGGCGCTCGGTGCACCGTTGCGTGCCGCGGTAGAAAAAGGGGCCGCATTGGTGCCTTCGAACAAAAAGTACGGTGGCCCTGGGCAACCGCTGGATGTGCCATTGGGCCACAAGGATGGCGCCTATGTGCGCAGTCACTTCGATGGCATGCCGGTACAGATTTCAGATTCCCCGCGCGCCGGTGAAATCATGGTCGCGGTGGCAGTGACTGACTCCGGGCGGCCGCTGCCGCGTGTGGGCGGTCTGCAGCACTCGGAGGTGGTGGGTGAGGATGGCTTGCGATAGCTCGGAGCATCGACATGAACTACGTTGAAAACGCCTGGTACGTTGCCGGCTGGTCGACTGAGTTTAACGACCGCCCGGTGCGGGTCACGGTACTAGAGCGAGATATCGTCATTTTTCGCAAGGGTGACGGCGCGCTCGGCGCACTTGCTGACCTGTGTCCGCACAAACTCTTGCCACTGTCGCTCGGGCGGGTTGTCGGCAATGATATTCAGTGCGGCTACCACGGTACGGTGTTTGACGCCCGCGGTCACTGCGTGCGGGTCCCGGGGCAGGAGATTATTCCGAAGCGGCAATGCGTGCAGCCCTATCCGGTACACGAAGCGCATGGTGTCGTCTGGGTCTGGACCGGTGACGCCGAACTTGCTGATCCCGCACAGGTATTTGATCTGCCACAGTTTCACGACCGTTCATGGAAGCCGCACTATGGTGACGCGCTGCACATCGAATCGAATTATCTGAATGTGGCCGAGAATCTGGTCGATCCGGCGCATGTGAGTTTTGTCCACCCGACAACGCTTGGCAATCCGGAAAGTGAAGACATACCGGTGCAGGTAGACACCGACGGCGAACAGATTCTCGCCTGGCGCTGGATTCGTGATGCGCCACCGATCGGGTTCTTTCGCGAACTCGGTGGCTTTAAAGGTAACGTCGATCGCTGGCACTATTACTATCTGCATCTGCCCAGTACGGCCGTGATCGACTTTGGCAGCGCCGACAGCGATTTGCAGTTGCAGGAACAGGATCGCGAGCAGGGTATGCGAATTTTCGCACTGCACTTTCTAACGCCGGTCAACGCCACCCACACCATCGATCGCTGGATGCACCTGCGCAACCGCGCTACCGACGACGATGCCGTGGGCGAAAAAATGAACTCGCTGTTTCGCATCGCCTTTGACGAAGACAAAGAAGTGCTTGAGGCGATACAAACCGAGGAGACCCGGCTCGGCAGCAACACCGCAGAGGTGCCGCTGCGACTCGGGATTGACAAGGGGCCGAACGAGTATCGCAGACGCATTGCCGCACTGCTGGATAACGAAGCTCGGGTATAACGATTGTTCAACGACCGCGAGGGCGGTTCAACACACTGGAGAGACCATGGGATTTAAAAACACATTACTGGCCGCCACCGTCGCGACTATTGCCGGTGTTGCGTCAATGACCGCGCAGGCCGCCGATACCATCAAGATCGGTGAAATCAACAGCTATTCACGATTGCCCGCTTTCCTTGATCCCTACAAAAAAGGCTGGGAGCTCGGGCTGGAAGAGATTAACGCTGCCGGCGGGGTCAAAGGACAGATGCTGGAAGTGATCGATCGCGACGATGGCGGCAAGCCGGGCGATGCGGTGAAGATTGCCGAGGAACTGGTCAATCGCGATAAAGTCACGTTGTTGGCTGGCACCTTTTTATCGAATATTGGTCTGGCCGTCACCGACTTTGCCAAGCAGAACAAGACATTTTTTCTCGCCGCCGAGCCGCTGAGTGATGCAGTAGTCTGGTCCAGTGGCAATCGCTACACCTTCCGTCTGCGCCCATCCACCACCATGCAGGCGGCGATGCTGGCCGCAGAGGCGGCTAAAACCGGCGCCAAGAAATGGGCCACCGTTGCGCCCAACTATGCCTACGGTAAAGACGCCGTTGCCGCGTTTAAGAAAGAGCTGACCAAGCTGGTGCCGGATGCCGAGTTCATCGAAGAGCAGTGGCCCACGGTATTCAAGATCGACGCCGGTGCGACCGTACGCGCAGTAGAGGCTGCTAAACCGGACGCGATTTTCAACGTCACCTTCGGTGGCGACCTGGCCAAGTTCGTGCGCGAGGGCAATTTGCGCGGTACCTTTGAAGGCCGCACTGTCGTGAGTCTTCTGTCCGGTGAGCCTGAGTATCTGGAGCCGCTGAAGAGTGAGGCGCCCAAGGGCTGGATCGTCACCGGCTACCCGCAGGGTGCGATCGAAACCGAAGAGCACAAAAAGTTCTACGCCGCCTACGAAGCCAAGTGGGGTGAGGCACCGAAGCTGGGTTCCATCGTTGGCTACAATGTTATGGCGTCGCTAAAGGCGCTGTTGGAAAAGACACCATCGCTGGACACTGAAGATCTGGTCGACACCATGAAGGGTCTGGAAGTCGATTCACCGTCCGGCAAGTTTGTCTACCGCGCGCAGGATCACCAGGCCACCATGGGCACCTGGCTTGGCAAGACGGCCGTGGTTGACGGTAAAGGGGTCATGGTCGATTGGTTCTACGCCGACGGTGCCGATTTCCAACCCACCGACGACGAAGTCAAGTCACTGCGTCCGGCTGAATAGTACGCGCACTGATCGCACCGGCCTGCGCGTTGCAGGTCGGTGCGAATCGCCACTTCCTGATAGCATGCCGATACGAGCCACGCCATGACAGGTGGATTTTACTTTGCCCAGTTTTTGACCGGACTATCCAGCGCCTGTTCGCTGTTTCTGGTCGCCTCGGGATTGTCGCTGATTTTCGGTGTCACCCGAATCGTGAACTTCGCCCACGGCAGCTTCTACATGCTGGGCGCCTACATCGCGTATCACATTATTGAAGTGATGCCGTTAGGCATCTTTGGCTTCTGGACTTCGGTACTGCTGTCTGCGTTGATCGTCGGGCTGATCGGCGTGATCGTCGAGATTGTGATTCTGCGCCGCATCTATCACGCGCCGGAACTGTTCCAGTTAGTCGCCACCTTTGGCATCGTGCTGATCGTGCAGGATGCGATCCTGTACATCTTCGGCGGCGATGACAAATTTGGTTCCAGAGCCCCCGGGCTCGACAGCGTGGTGAGAATTTTCGGTGAACCGATCCCCGAATACGATCTGTTGCTGATTGCACTCGGACCGATCGTACTGCTGCTGGTCTGGCTGCTGTTGAACAAAACCCGATGGGGCGTGCTGGTGCGCGCCGCAACCCAGGACCGCGAGATCGCCGCCACGCTCGGCATCAATCAGACCTGGCTGTTCACCTCGGTTTTCTTTGTCGGCTCGGTGCTGGCGGGGCTGGGTGGCGCAGTACAGGTACCGCGCGAATCGATCAACCTGTTAATGGATTTGTCGATCATCGCCGAGGCCTTTGTGGTGGTGGTGATCGGCGGCATGGGCAGTCTGCCCGGTGCGTTTCTGGCCGCCGTATTGATCGGCGAGCTAAACGCCTTTGGCATTCTGGTAATGCCGGAGATCACCATCGTGCTGGCGTTCCTGGTGATGGCGGTGGTGCTGGTGATAAGACCCTGGGGGCTGCTTGGCAAGCCGGATACCTTTCAACACGCCGGTGATCAGATCGATATGCCGCTGCGCGAGGCTGGGTTGTTTGGGCGAATTTTCGGCTTGCTGGTCATCGCACTGCTGATCGCGTTGCCCTGGCTGCTCGATGATTTTGGCATTGTGCTGGCCACCGATATTCTAATCTTCGCCCTGTTTGCCGCAAGCCTGCATTTTCTGATGGGCAACGGTGGCATGGTGTCGTTTGGCCACGCGGCCTACTTTGGCCTGGGGGCCTACGCGGCAGCACTCGTCTTCCGCTATGTGGGCGGATCAATGGAGCTTGCCTTGTTCGTGGCACCTTTTGTCGCGATGATCGGCGCGCTGATATTTGGCTGGTTCTGCGTTCGGCTGTCCGGTGTCTATCTGGCGATGCTGACCCTTGCCGCCGCGCAAATCGTCTGGTCGATCACCTATTCATGGCAGGACGTGACGGGTGGCGATGATGGCATGCTCGGCATCTGGCCGTCCGACTGGGCGCGCAGCAAAAGTGCTTTCTACTTTCTGGCGCTGGCACTTTGCGGTGGCGGCATATTGATTTTGCGTCGTATCACGCACTCACCGTTCGGCTATGTCCTGCGTGGTGGTCGCGATTCGGCGGTGCGCAGCGAATCGATCGGTATCAATCTCTCGCGGCATCGCCACTGGGGCTTTGCGATTGCCGGCCTGTTCGCCGGTGTTGCCGGCGCGGTCTATGTGTTTTCCAAGGGCAGTATTTTCCCGGACGAGGCGGCGATACCGCGTTCGATCGATGGCCTGGTGATGGTGTTGCTCGGTGGCGTGCACACGCTGGCAGGGCCGATTGTTGGCGCCGGCGTCTTCCGCCTGCTGGAAGACCAGATTTCACGGCTGGATTTCTGGCGAGCGATTCTTGGCGCGGTCATTTTGCTGATCGTGGTGGTTGCACCGCAGGGTATAGCCGGATTCTTTCATCGTATCGCGATTCAACTGGGGCTTGAAAAGGGGCGCGAACACGCATGAGTGAAGTCGTTCTCGCAGTGAAGGGCTTGTCCAAGTCTTTCGGTGGTGTCAAGGCGGTGGTCGATGTGTCGTTCGAGCTGCACAAGGGTGAGGTACTGGCCCTGATCGGTCCGAACGGCGCCGGCAAGACCACCTGTTTCAATCTACTCAATGGTCAGCTCAAAAGCGACGCCGGCAGCGTGGTGTTGAGCGGACAGGACATCACTGGCCGACACCCGCGCGATGTCTGGCGGTTGGGAGTCGGGCGCACGTTTCAGATCACCGCTACCTATTCGTCGATGACAGTGATCGAAAACGTGCAGATGGCTTTGATGTCCTACCATCGTAAGACGTTGTCACTGTTCAGTCGCGCGCGACGCCAGCATGTCGATGAGGCGACAGCGTTGCTCGAACTCGTGAACATGGCCGATCAGGCGCAGCGCAGCGCAGGCATTCTGGCCTATGGAGATTTGAAGCGACTGGAGCTTGCGATCGCGCTTGCCCATAACCCGGTATTGTTGCTGATGGACGAACCCACTGCCGGCATGGCGCCAGCCGAGCGAATCGCGCTGATGCAGCTCACCGCCGACATCGCCCGCGACCGATCAGTATCGATCCTGTTCACCGAGCACGATATGGACGTGGTATTCAATCACGCGGACCGAATCATGGTGTTAAACCGCGGCGAGCTGATCGCCCAGGGCAGCGCGCAACAGGTACGTGAGAACGAACAGGTGATGGAAGTCTATCTCGGTGGCGGCGCGATGTTCGCCGATCAAGGTGCCCGCCATGCTTGAGCTATCCGACGTACACGCCGCCTACGGCAAGGCCAGAATCCTCAATGGACTGTCGCTCGCGGTAGCGGGCGGGCAGGTAGTCGCGCTGCTCGGGCGCAACGGGGCTGGCAAATCCACTACCATGAAAACGGTCATGGGGCTGGTCGCAGCCCGAGGCGGGCGCATTCGCTTCGACGGTCACGACATCACCGGCATGTCCACCCATCTGATCGCCCGCGCGGGCCTTGGCTACGTAGCCGAGGATCGCCGCATCTTTCCAGAGCTCAGCGTCGAGGAGAATCTTTCGGTGGGTCGTCAGCCACCCCGCGATTCGCTGCCGGCCTGGACTAAAGAGCAGCTGTTCGAGTTGTTCCCGAACCTTTTGGAGCGACGCCACAATAAAGGCAAACAGCTCAGCGGCGGTGAGCAGCAGATGCTGACCATTGCGCGAACGCTGATGGGCAACCCCCTGCTGGTGCTACTGGACGAGCCGTCCGAAGGGCTGGCGCCGCGCATTGTCGAACAGATGGCCGAGACCATACTGCGCTTGAAGCAGACCGGTCTGACGATCATGCTGTCCGAACAGAATCTGCACTTTGCACGCCTGGTGGCGGATTCTGCTTATATCATCGAGAAGGGCGAGGTGAAGTTTTCGGGGACGATCGCCGAACTCGACGCCGATCCTGACACTCGCAATACGTACCTGTCAGTGTAGTGAGTAACAACGATGTGACAGACGCCTACCGGCTGGAGGAGCAGGTCGGTTTCATTCTGCGCGAGGTCTCGCAACGCCATAGCAGCATCTTCTCAGCGCTGATGCTGCCGGATCTGACGCCCACCCGTTTTGCTGCACTGGCCAAGTTGTATGAAAAGGGTGGGCTGACGCAGAACGAACTGGGCCGCCAGATTGCGATGGATGCGGCATCGATCAAGGGCGTGGTCGGAAAACTCCAGGAGCTCGGGTTGGTTACGATCAGCGACGACGCCAGCGATCGTCGTCGACGGCTGGTTGAGCTGACCGATGTCGGACGTCAGACAACGCGCCGCGCGATCCCGCTGGCGACCGACATTACCCGTGAAACGCTGGCAAGGCTTACCGCCGCAGAGCGCGGACAACTGCAGCGACTACTGCTGAAGATGCGCTGACTGGATTCAACCGCTGACGTCAGACCAACGCCGTGTCAGCTAAAAAGCCGGTAGCGGAGGTTCAGCCGCGCAGACTACTAGCGGCGAATATTGATCACCGTTTGCACAATGGCATCGTTGGCGGATATCACCTGCGCATTGGCCTGGAAGTTTCGCTGGGTACCGATCATCCTGACGAGCTCCTGGGTCAGATCGATATTCGACTCCTCCAGAGAGCTGCTGTGTATCCGGCCCAGCGAGCCGGTTCCCGGCACACCGGTGACTGCCGTGCCGGAATCGAAGGTCTCGATCCAACTGGTGTTGTGAACCTGTCGCAAACCCCGCGGGTTGCCAAAATCAGACAGCGCCAGTTGTCCCAGCGCTCGTACCTGGCCATTCGAGTACTGTCCGGAGATCACGCCGTCTGCATCGATGCTAAAGTCAGTCAGTCGGCCTGCCTGATAGCCGTTTTGATAGACGTCCGAAACACTGAAAGACGGGTTGTCGTATTGTGTGCTTTCGGTCAGTTGCAAATTTAAATCAAGCTGCTCACCCGGCAGGACGCGTTCAAAACTGATGTCCACACCGGCACTCGCACTGCCGCCATTGATGGATTCGAGCAGGCCGTCGCGGTCGAATTCGAGCAGATCGCCATCGGCCTGGCCAATCTTCTCATCACCTTTGTAGGTATGCATCTCCCAGACATTATCATCGGCTTTGCGAAAGTACATGGTCACCAGATAAGAGGTGCCAAGGGCATCAAAGACCGTCGTCGAGGTGGAGAAATTGTGCGTCGATTTATCGTCGATGTCGAATGCCGCCGGCACCAGCGATTCCGATCCCAGATTCACATCGAGCATGACATCGGTGGTCTGGTTCGGTGGCGCACTGGCGGCGCTGAGTTGCAGATCGCCGGCGATCGACGAGACTCTGCCCTCCGCGTCGGCCGGGAAGCCGGTCAGGCGGTGGCCCAGGCCGTTGACCACAAAACCGTCGCGATCCAGCGCGAAGCTGCCGGCACGCGAGTAGGCAATGGCGCCGTTGTCGTTGAGTCGGAAAAAGCCGGACCCGGCGATTGACAGATCCAGTTGACGGTCGGTATAGGTGATATCCCCCTGGCCGAACGACTGGGAGATATCGGTCACGCGCACGCCCTGTCCGGACGCACCGCGGGTACTGCCAATATCGGTACTGCTGAACACATCGCCGAACGTAATGTCCGAGCGTTTGAAGCCGATGGTTGCCACATTGGCCACATTGTTGGAAATGATTTCCAGATCGGCACTTGCCGCTTTAAGGCCAGTCAGGGCAGTTTCGAAAGACATCTAATTTCCCTATTAGAAGTATCTAAAGTGGCGCAGCTAAAAACAGCTCCAGTCTATTCGATGTAGCAATAACGATTCCATAAGCTCGACTGCGTCACACGAGAAGAAAGGCGAGTTTGGTTCCCGGCGGATTCTAAAGTGGCGTCGAAATGGTCCAGGCCCATCCCCGCAGGTGCGGGGCAGCCTCTAGAGTGTAACAATCTGAAATTACTACAAATCCAATTTATAAATGAGTACCAGAAACAGTCATTTCAAAAGTTAACACAAGGCATTCGTAATCTGTATGCAGAGTTGTATTAATCGCGTGGTTTGCTTTTTCAAGTTGGACAAGGCTTCTGAGAGAAAAAAGAGCTTCGTTGTACTTGGTTTGATCGTCACATCGAGGACAAACTTACCAGTGATACTGAGCTTGCAAACCGACAGCGGTGATCAACCGGCGATCTCTGTGCTACAGCCGTTTACCGCTGCCTTACCTAGTTGATCACTTTTACCGTTGATTCTGAAGCCCGGCAAACAATCCGGCAAGATCAACCGAAACACCAGGCAGCGCCTGAAATTCGACCAGCTCACCAAGTGCATTCCAATCAAACTGATCCTCATGCCGCCAAACCTGGTCCTGTGGATCCGCATATCTCGTTAGTTGCAGCCCGCGCACGTCTACGAGCCAGACCTCAGGTATGCCATGCTCGGCATATAGTGCGTTTTTGATTTCACGGTCAAATGGCAGCGAACTCGCTGCAACCTCGACAACGAGCAAACAATCGGCGGCGTTTGGAATGGAATCGATGTAGTCGTCATCCCGAGGATTGAGCAGGCAAAGATCGGGTTCCGGGCAAGAGTGCTCGCCGATTATGACGGGATTCTGTACTGAGACGATTGCCTGATCGCCAACTGCACGTATCAGCATTTTGTTCAGCCGATTCACTAAAGCCATATGGGCACTGCCTGCCGGGGTTACGTCGTAAATCTCGCCTTTGATTAACTCTACTCGCGTATCGGTGCCAAGAATGCCGCCCTCTGCCATACGATAGTATTCGTCCGCGCGAAATCGATGGCGATGGGGGATGGATGCTGCAGCGGGTTTGTTCATGTCCAACTCCTCGTGCGCTCAGACCGTATATGCGCAAACAGCTGCATACCGGGGCAAGCTCGGTATGACGAAGCAGCAGCCTCGGTAAGGTAATTCGGCATCACGTGACTCCGGTATGACCGATTTTTTTGTGCGCAAGCAGGGATGATCTGTCTTGCGCTGGCACGGCCTCAGGCGCTCGTCACATAGCTCAAAATCTCTACCACTTGCTCGGGCGTTTGCGCCCAGCCCATTGCCGCGGCGTCTACTTCCTTCAACGGATGAATAATGCTCTCATCGTGCAGGGTGATATAGGGCTTGCCAAGCGCGGCGAGCTGGCCGGCATCGAAGGCGGCGTTCCACTGTTTGTATTTATCGCCAAAGCGCACGATGCCGATATCGCAGCGCTCGATCAGCGAGCGGGTGCGGATACTGTTGACCTTGGATGACTTGTGATCGCGCCAGAAGTTTTTGTCTTCCGCGCCCAGCACGTCCCCGGCGGCGTCGCTGGCATCGTGATCGGTCACGGCGGAGCAAAAGGTGACGGGCAGATTCAGTTTTTCCGCACCCTGCTTGATCTGCTGGCGCCAGTCGGTGTGGATTTCGCCAGAAAGATAGACGGTCCAGTTCATCAGTTTGTCTCCGAATCAATAGGGGTGGTGGTCAATTGTACTGTAATTGCCCGCCCTGATCGTTGGGTTGCTAACGGGTATGCGAGTCTCGAGCGCTGCCACTCTAGAATGACGGGTCAAAAGACTTGGAGAGCCAGCAAATGGCCGTCATCGATATGGAACAGATCAGGGCCGGGGCCCGGGGTGGCGGCGGCAGCGGTGGACCGCCACCACTGAAAATACCCGCGGGCTTTTTCGGCGGCATCGGGTTGGTGCTGGTGGCGCTGATCGCACTGATCATCTGGACTTCTTTCTACACGGTGCCGAGCGACTCGGTCGCGCTGGTGCAGCGCTTTGGCAAGTACATCAAGGAGGTGCCGGCGGGATTGCACTTCAAACTGCCCTGGGGTGTCGATGAAACCATCATCGTGCCGGTCAAGCGCCAGTTGAAGCAGGAATTCGGCTTTGCCACACCCGGTGCCACCAATCCCAGTCAGTCGCGGGCCGATTCGCAGGCCCAGAGCCAGATGGTCACCGGTGACCTGAATGCCGCGCTGGTCGAATGGGTGGTGCAGTACCGGATCGAGGATCCTCGCAAATACATGTTCGATGCGCGCAATCCGGCAGAGACCTTGCGCGATCTGTCCGAATCTGTCATGCGCGAAGTGGTCGGCGATCGCACAGTCGATGAGGTGATCACGATTGGCCGTCAGGAGATCGAGGACGAGGCACTGGTCAAGATGCAGGAGCTGACGACCAAGTACGGCATTGGCGTGAGTATCGATCAGGTGCAGTTGAAGAACATCAATCCGCCGCGACCGGTGCAGGAGTCCTTCAACGAAGTGAACCAGGCGCAGCAGGAAAAGGAGAGTCTGATCAACGCGGCGCGGCGCGAGTACAACAAAGTGATCCCGCTGGCCGAAGGCGAGAAGGATCAACGCATTCGCGCAGCCGATGGCTATCGACTTAAGCGGATCAACGAGGCGGAGGGTGATGCAGCGCGATTCAACGCGATCTTCACCGAGTATGAAAAGGCGCCGGAAGTCACTCGTCGGCGCATCTATATCGAGACGCTGGAGGAGGTGCTGCCGCAACTGGATTCTAAATTGATCGTCGATGAGACTGCACAGCAGATACTGCCGCTGATGCACCTGGATGCTAAAAAGGGGCTGGGCCAATGAATTTCATCAAAGGCTGGATGATTGTTCCTCTCGTCATCGTGTTGCTGCTGCTGGCGAATTCGTTTTACACCTTGCGCGAGACCGAGCAGGCGATCATTACGCGGTTCGGTGAGCCGGTTGGTGATCCGGTGACGACCGCAGGGTTGAAGATGAAAGTGCCATTTATGGAGATTGTCAATCCGATAGAAAAACGCATTCTCGAATGGGATGGCAGCCCGAGCAACATGCCCACCAAAGACAAGCTCTATATCGCGGTAGATCTGTTCGCACGGTGGCGTATTGTCGATCCGCTGCAGTACTTTCTGCGACTGCGGGATGAGCGCAGCGCACAGTCGCGGCTCGACGATATTCTTGGCAGTGAAACGCGAAACGCGGTCGCCAAACACGAGCTGATCGAGATCGTCCGGACCACCAGTGATCGCAAACCATTGCGGGATGCCTCATTGTCTGAGGCCGATCTGGAGGCACTGGGAAGCCTGGTGCCGATTGCCAAGGGCCGCAAACGGGTAGAGCAGGAGATATTCAATGCGGCGGCACCCAAGGTGAATGGCTTTGGTATCGAACTGCTCGACATTCGCTTTAAGAGAATCAACTACAACGAGAGCGTGCGCCCCAAAATCTACGATCGCATGATCAGTGAGCGGCGTCAGATTGCCGAGCGTTTTCGATCTGAAGGCAACGGCGAGGCGGCGCGTATCAATGGTCTTCGCGAGCGCGAGCTGAATAAGATTCGCTCTGAGGCCTATCGCGAGGTAGAGGAAATTCGTGGTAAGGCTGACGCGCTGGCCACCGAAATCTACGCCAAAGCCTACAACCAGACTCCCGAAGCTGCAGAGTTCTACGAATTCCAGAAAACCATGGATATGTATAAGACCGTGGTGCAGCAGAACACCACGCTGATCATGTCGACCGACAGTGAAGCGTTTCAGTTCTTAAAAGGGATGTCGCCGAACACGCAATAGCGTCTGGCCGAGACCATCGTCTGCGAACAGGAAGGAGAAAATGCCATGAGCGATAAGAAAATAGCACCCGAGTCGCTGCGCAGTCATCGTTGGCTGGGGCGCGAGGATCTGCGCTCGTTCAATCATCGCTCGCGTTTCATGCAGATGGGCTACGACGAGGACGACTGGGTCGGGCGCCCGGTGATTGCGATCGTCAACACCTGGTCTGACATCAATCAGTGCCATAGTCATTTCAAGCACCGGGTCGATGACGTGAAACGCGGCGTGTTGCAGGCCGGTGGGCTACCACTGGAGTTGCCGGCCATTTCGCTATCCGAACCGATTGTCAAACCCTCGACCATGTTGTATCGAAATTTTCTGGCGATGGAGTGTGAGGAGTTACTGCGCAGCCATCCGATCGACGGTGCGGTGTTAATGGGCGGTTGCGACAAGACCACACCCGCCCTGTTGATGGGGGCGATCAGCATGAATCTGCCGGCGATCTACGTGCCGGCCGGTGCCATGTTGCGCGGTCACTGGCGCGGCGAGACGCTGGGCTCGGGTTCGGATGCCTGGAAATACTGGGATGACTATCGCGCCGGTGCAATCGAGAAGCGCGACTATGATCAGGTAATGGGCGGTATTGCCCGATCGTACGGCACCTGCATGACGATGGGCACGGCGGCCACAATGATGTCGATCGCCGATACCATCGGTATGAGCCTGAACGGCGCGAGTTCGATTCCGGCGGCAGATTCTGGCCACATTCGCATGTGCAGTGCATCGGGGCGGCGTATCGTCGAGATGGTCTGGCAGGACATTCGGCCCTCGTCGATCCTCACCCGCGAGGCCTATGAAAATGGGGTCACAGCGGCGATGGCGATGGGATGCTCGACCAATGCAATCATCCACCTGATCGCGATGGCCAGGCGCAGCGGTGTGGATATTGGCCTTGAAGCATTCGAAGACAAGAGCCGGCGCGTGCCGGTCATTGCCAATGTTCGCCCCAGTGGCGACAAATATCTGATGGAAGATTTTTTCTATGCCGGCGGATTGCCGGCAATGCTCTCGCGTATCGCCCACGAGCTGCACGGCGACTGCATGACGGTGTCGGGCAAAACACTGGGGCAGAGCATCGAACACGCCGCGGTCCATCACGATGATGTAATAAGAACTATCGACAATCCAATCTATGCCGAGGGCGCGCTGGCAGTGTTAAAAGGGACACTGGCGCCCGACGGGTGTGTGATTAAACCGTCCGCCTGCGATCAGCGTTTTCTGAAACACCGCGGGCCAGCACTGGTGTTTGATTCCTACCCGGAAATGAAAGCGGCGGTCGATGACGAAAACCTCGACGTCACGCCTGATCACGTGATGATTTTTCGCAATGCCGGTCCGAAGGGTGGGCCGGGCATGCCGGAGTGGGGCATGTTGCCGATGCCGAAAAAACTGCTCAAACAGGGGTTGCGCGATATGTTGCGCATCTCCGATGCCCGCATGAGCGGCACCAGCTACGGCGCCTGCGTGCTGCATGTATCACCGGAGAGTTATATCGGCGGGCCGCTGGCACTGGTGGAAAACGGTGACATCATCGAGATCGACGTCGATGCGCGACGGATCGATTTGATGGTCGACGATGAGACCCTGCAGCGGCGACGCGATGCCTGGCAGGCGCCGGCGGTGAGGTTCGAGCGAGGCTATGGCTGGATGTTTTCCAAACACATCATGCAGGCACATCTGGGTTGCGACTTCGATTATCTCGAGACCAGTCACGGCGCTGAAATTGGCGAGCCGGATATATTCTGACCGAACCCGCGCAAAACAGCGGCATAAACGAAAACGGCCCGCAAGCGCGGGCCGTGTATTGCGTTAGTCGCCTGGTGTACTGAGATCAGGCAGCGCGGCGCAGGTCGTCGTCGTGACAGCGTTTGATCAACAAGCCTTCCATCGCAGCGGTGTCCAGCGGACGGCTGAACAGAAAGCCCTGAATGATGTCGCAATCCCATTCCACCAGCATTGCGAGTTCAGCTTCTTTTTCCACGCCCTCTGCCACCACATCCATACCCAGTTCATGCGCCAGCGTGATGCAATTACGCACGATGGTGCGATCGGACTGTGACACCAGAATGCGGCGCACGAAGGACTGATCGATCTTCAGACGCGAGAACGGGAAACTGCCGAGATTGGCCATTGAAGAATGGCCGGTGCCAAAATCGTCGATCGCGAAGGTGATACCCATTTCGTCGAGCGTGCGCATTTTCGCCAGAGCATGCTCTGGTGAATTGATCACCGCACTCTCTGTTATCTCAAGTTCCAGCGTGCCATTGCTGATGTGGTGCTTGTGCATCAGTTCGCCTACCAGTTCCACCAGTCGGTCGTCGCCAAATTGTGCGGGCGACAGATTGACGGAGATCTGCGGCAGCTCGATGCCCCGCTCAGCCCAGTGCGCATATTGCTCCACGGCCTGCTGCAGCGCCCAGGCGCCGTAGTCGAGAATGATGCCGGTTTGCTCGGCCAGTGGAATAAAGGTGCCAGGTGAAATCGAGCCGATGGTCGGATGGCTCCAGCGCATCAGGGCTTCGGCTCCGGCGAGCTCGCGATCCTTCGCATTGAACTGCGGCTGATAGTTCAGACTCAGTTGATCCTCGGCCAGTGCTGATCGCAGGCGTGTGATGACCCTGACGTGCTGATCGCGCTGGTCCCGCAGCGAATGTTCAAAGTGCACCACCTGATTGGTGCCGAGTTCCTTGGCTGTACTCAGTGCCAGATCTGCAGCATCGGCTGGATCGCTGTCGCACTTTTCAGGATCTTCCACATGGTTGTAGACACCAAAGCATGCGGTCATGGAAACGCGGTCATTCTCAAGCTGGATGGGTGTTGACACGATTGATTGCAAGCCCGACATCAGAGAGTCGAGTTTGTCCTGGTTCAGCGTCTCGTCTATCAGCAGCGCGAATCGGTCTTCCCCATAGCGCGCCAGGGTCCAGCCCGGATTGAGCGTCGCCTTCAGGGTCTTGGCCAGTTGCACGATGAACTGATCCGAGTAGACCACGCCCCATCGCTCGCGAACCGTCTGGAATCCGTCTATGTCCATTGCGATCAGGTGAAAGGCCAACTGTTGCTGAGTCAGGCCCTCGGTCAGTCTTTCGATATGCGGGCGATTGGGTAGATCGGTGAGCGGGTCGTGGAACGCCTGATGTTCCAGATCGCGGGCAAAGCGGGCCATGATCACCGCCATGCTGCCCCCGACTGCCAGACAAATCACACCGACAAGCCCCAGGATCTGCAGCAAAAACGCAAACACCTGACCGCTGATATCGGCCACCGTCAGGCCGACGGCCAGCACCAGTGTCTTCTCGCCTGTTTCGATGGTTTCGGTCAGTACCAGTTGATCGCCAAATTCAGTGACGCCTGATTCATAGCGACTGGTTGTGAGCAACGGCAGGAGCTCGCTGCTGCTGATACCCGAAACTAATTTGCCCTCATCGTCGATGATGGCAATGCCGTTGACATTCTCGAAGCTCATCGGGTAGCTGAAGAAGGTCGGCTCCAGTGCGGCCGAATCGAGGTTGCGCACGCCGGCTCGCAGATAGGCAATCGCATCCAGTCCGGACTTAACTCGCTCGACGTTGAGTTGTTCGACCTTGTCGCGATAGGAGGGGATGAGCACCACCGTCTCGATCAGCAGCAACGACACGATGCACGTCAGCATCGCCTTCCAGCAAATTTCGCAATTGCGAAGATTGGGAATCATTCGCCTGATCGGATTGTTGACAATCCAACTTATTGCTTTGTCGTATATTTCGGTTGCTCTCACCGTTGCATCCAGTCACGAGGCTACTGACTGGACAACGGCACCTTTCACTCAATCCTTGACACCTTTTGCTGCTTTACTGTGAGCTTCATGTCGAGTGCCACTCAGCGCTGGAACATCGTTTTAACCTGTTCTGGCGTGTAGTAGCCATTTTCCAGGTCGCGGGCAATCGCGGCATCCGTTCGTTTGCCGGGATCGCCAAAACCGCCACCGCCGGGGGTGCCGACCTGAACGCTGTCGCCAGCGGATATGCGAATATCCTGGTCTTTGGACAGATGCGGCGGGGTGTAGGGCTCGCCGTCGCGCCACACAGTGAGGGAGTTCGGCATGCCGTCGCCCCCGCCCATAGCGCCCTGCGGTCCGTAGCGTCCGTGATCCATGACAAACGACGCCGTCGCCTCGCCACGACGCAACTCGATGGTATATTGAATGCCAAACCCGCCGCGATGCTCCCCAGCGCCGCCGGAACCCTCGCGCAATGCGTACTCGCGATAGAGCACCGGGAAATACTGCTCCATCACTTCCACCGGTGGTGATTTGGATATGCCGATGGTTGAGCAACCATTGGTCAGCCCGTCGTGCTGCATATTGCCGCCATAGCCGCCACCGGAGAGCTGATACATCACAAACGAGCTGTCTTTTTGTGGATCGTAGCCACCCAGTGCAAAGTTGCCGCTGGTGCCGGCAGGGGCCGCAGTGACGAGTTCCGGAATAGCCGGAACCAGGGCTGCGAATACGGCTTCGGCGATACGCTGTGACACCTCTGCCGCGCAGCCGGACACCGGTCGCGGGTAGTGTGCGTACAAAAAGGTGCCATCGGGATCTTCGATGTGAAGGGGTTCAAACGCGCCGGCACTGATCGGCACATCGGGAAAGATATGCCGCATGGCCAGATAGATCGACGAGCGCGTGGTCGCAAGCACTGAGTTCATGGGGCCGGCGCAGGGTGGGCTGGTGCCGTTGAAGTCGATGTAGAGCTCGGTATCGACTTTGCGCATGTTGATCTGAATGGTCAGCGGTTCATTGACGACACCATCCGAATCGACATAGGCCACACCGCTGTATTCGCCATCTGCGATTGATGAAATGCGCTGACGCATCTGCCTTGCCGCGCGCGCTTTGAGCTCGGCGATTGCCTGCCGCAACTGGCTGGCGCCATAGCGATCGATCAGCCGGTTAAGGCGTTCCTGGCCCACCAGCAATGCTGCAGCCTGTGCTTTTACATCGCCGATCCGCTGTTCGGCAACGCGAATGTTCGAGCAGATAATCGAGTAGATTTCCTGATCGAGTTCGCCTTTTTTGAACAGTTTCACCGGCGGCAATCGAAGCCCCTCCTGCTCCACGGCCGTGGCATTGGCCGAAAACCCGCCCGGCACCGAGCCGCCGATATCGGGCCAGTGGCCGGTGTTCGACAGCCAGCAGAAAATCTCGTCGCCATGGTAGTAGGGCATCGCGAAGCGCACATCCATCAGATGCGTCCCCCCCAGATAGGGGTCATTGACGATGTAAACATCGCCCGGTTCGGGTGCGGCAATGGCGCCGTCCGCAATCATTTCGATGATCACCCGTGTGCTGAACTGCATGGTGCCGACAAACACCGGCAGACCCAGCGCGCCCTGGGCGATAAGCTCGCCATTGTCGGCTGAGTAGATGCCGTCCGAGCGGTCGTTAGCCTCTGCGATCACCGGCGAAAACGCCGCACGCGAAAAGCTCAGGTCCATCTCATCGCAAACCTGTTGCAGGCTCGACTGTATGACCGTCAAGGTAACCGGGTCCAGACTGCTCACGATGCTTGCACCTCGATAATGAGATTGCCATCGGCGTCGCCACAGGCCACACAGCCGGGGTCGAGCACGATTGTGGTGTCCATCTGCTCAATGATGGCGGGACCGCTGATGGTCGCATCGATCGGCAGTTGGTCGCGAAAGTAGATCGGTGTCGAATGCCAGCCACCGTCAAACCAGACTCGGCGTTCGTCTGTCTGCGCGGCGGCCAGGGTGTCGCGACGATGCGCCGGATTGATCAGCTTGCGCAGGTCGAGTTCGGCCCGATTGCCGATCACCGTGGTATTGAGATTCACCATATTGGCGCGGATCTCGGAAAGCTCGACGTGAAAGCGGTTCAGGTATACCGCTTCGAACAGTTGCTGCAGTTCGGCCGTGGTAACGCTTTCAGAGGGTAGCGGCACATTCAGCAAATGCGTCTGACCAATAAATTGCATGTCGGCCGAGTGAAT
Organism: uncultured Granulosicoccaceae bacterium; assembly: GCA_964646405.1. Taxonomy (GTDB): domain Bacteria; phylum Pseudomonadota; class Gammaproteobacteria; order Granulosicoccales; family Granulosicoccaceae; genus CAKZSB01. Next base: position 19,073 of record CAZYDV010000059.1, read on the forward strand.
GCGCTGGACGTTTTCGATCGGCACGGATTCGGCGTTGATCAGCGTCTCTCCGCGCTCGATCTGTGACCTAAACACCGTATGTAAATCGGCATCTTGCAATTGATCCAGCGGTCGGTTGATGGTGTTGACGAAATCGTGGCGTACGTCGGCCACTACGCAGCCCAGCGCATTGGTGATACCCGGTCGGGCCGGCACCAGCACGCGCGGGATGGCCAGTTCACGCGCAATGGCAACAGCGTGCAGTGGTCCGGCGCCTCCAAAGGCGAACAGCGCGAAATCGCGCGGATCATGACCGCGCGAGATCGACACCATGCGCGCGGCACCGGCCATCTTGTTGTTCGCGATGGTGAGAATCGCACCGGCTGCCTCATCGACGCCAAGGCCCAGTGGGCGCGCGATCTGCTCGTCAATCGCGGCGCGAATGTCATCGACCCCGACCGGGCTGTCCTGGCGCAGTACCGTCGTCGTGTTCAGACGCCCCAGCACCAGATTGGCATCGGAGATCGTCACTTGCTTACCGCCCTTGCCATAACAGATCGGTCCGGGGCTGGCACCGGCGCTCTGCGGTCCCACTTGCAGCAGGCCAGCGTCGTCGATGCTGGCAATCGAACCGCCACCCGAGCCGATCGTGCGAACATCGACCATCGGCACGTGAATCGGCATCGCGTATTCGATTTCCAGCTCGTGCGAGACCGTCGGCACCGCATCCAGAATGAGTGCCACATCGGATGAGGTGCCGCCCATGTCGTAGGTAATGATGTTGTTGATGCCGGCGCGTTTGGCGGTGTAGGCGGCAGCCATCACCCCGCTGGCCGGCCCCGACATCACCGTTTTGGCCGATTCTCTGGCCACGATCTCACTCGACACCATGCCACCGTTGCCGTTCATTACCAGCAAATCTCGCTGGTAGCCTGCGCTTGCCAGTTCGCTCTGCAAACGACCGATGTAGCTGTGCAGGATCGGTTGCACCGCGGCATTGACGCTGGCGGTGACGCCACGCTCGTACTCGCGGTACTCGGATAACAAAGAGTGGCCGGTGGTGATGTAGTCGTTCGGCCACAGGGTGGCTGCAATTTCGGCGGCGCGAATCTCGTGGTGCGGGTTGGCGTAGGCGTGCAGAAAGTGGATGACCAGCGATTCGCATCCGGCGTCGAGCAACTGGCTCACTGCATCGCGCACCTCTTGTTCATTGAGTTGAGTCAGCACCTCGCCAGCTGCGTCGACGCGCTCGCTGACCTCGAGTCGTAACTGACGCGGAATGATCGGGGTGAACTCGCCAAACATGCCATAGGGCTGTGGCCGGGTGCGACGGCCGAGCTCGATGATGTCGCGAAAGCCGCGGGTGGTAATCATGCCCGTGCGCGCGAGCTTGCGTTCGAGTACCGCATTGGTGGTGGTGGTCGTACCGTGCACGATGATATCCAGATCGCTGGCCGCCACGTCGCTGCCGGTCAGTGCGTTCATCACGCCGAAGGCCTGGTTGTCGAGGGTGGTCGGCGTTTTACCGAGCACGATTTCGCCGCGGCTGTCGAAGATCAGCAGATCGGTAAAGGTGCCACCTACATCTACACCGGCGATGATCTGTCTTTCATTCATGTTTTGCCATCCACGCAGATTCCATCGGCAATCAATTGGGCACAGTCTTCTGCAGACAGGCCGAGCTCGCGACGCAGAATGTCGCAGGTGTGCTGACCGAGCACCGGTGGTGCGGAGTGATAGACCGGCGGTGTCTCGGACATGCGTATCGGGTTAGCCACGCCAGGCACGCTGCCGTGTTGCGGGTGGGGCGGGGCGATCGCCAACCCGCGCGCCTGGACCTGCGGATCGTTGAATACCGAATCAATGTTGTTGATTGGCCCACACGGCACATTGGCAGCACCGAACAGATCGATCCACTCGGCCGTTGTCTTGCGGCAAGACAGGGCGGATATGGCGTCGATGGTTTCCTGACGGTGTTCGAGCCTTGCAATGTTGTTGGCAAAGCGCGGATCCTGTGCCATCCGGGGATCACCCAGCACCTGCGCCATGCTTTCAAACTGGCGCTGATTGCCAACCGCGATGATCATGTGACCATCGGCGGTGGGAAATACCTGATACGGGACGATGGTCGGGTGGGCATTGCCCATGCGCATCGGCGCGTTGCCGGTTACCAGATAGCTCAGTGCCTGATTGGCGAGCGAGGCGACTGACACATCGAGCAGGCTCATATCTATATGTTGCCCGCGGCCGGTGCGGTGTCGATGGTTGACGGCGGCGAGAATACCAATGGTGGAATTCAGGCCGGTCAGCACATCGGATAGCGCGACACCGATCTTCATCGGCTCGTCGCCCGGTGTGCCCGGCGCCTGTCCGGTCACGCTCATCAGGCCACTCATCGCCTGAATGATGTAGTCGTAGCCCGGCCGTTCGGCGTAGGGCCCGGTTTGGCCAAATCCTGTAATTGAACAGTAGATCAGTCCGGGGTTGTCGGCTGACAGACTGGCGTAGTCGAGGCCGTATTTGGCAAGACCGCCGACTTTGAAATTCTCGACAAAGATATCGGATTGCAATGCCAGCTCGCACACCAAGCTGGCCCCTTTTTCACTGGATATATCGATTGCAAGCGATTGCTTGTTGCGATTGGCGGTGGCGTAGTAGGCGGCATCGTGGGTGTTGTCGGCAGGGTCTTCGCCGATGAACGGCGGGCCCCAGATCCGTGTGTCGTCACCGCCGTCGGGGCGCTCGACTTTGATCACCTGCGCGCCCATGTCGGCCAGCGTCTGTGTCGCCCACGGGCCGGCAAGCACGCGCGTTAGATCCAGTACACG
>CAZYDV010000060.1:0-21874 GCA_964646405.1 uncultured Granulosicoccaceae bacterium
TGCTGACAAGTCGCTGGGGGCCACTGGGCAACGACACGTCAGTGCACAAATTCGGCGTCGATGACGATCCCGGATTTTTTATTATTGACGATCTCGGCACACCGCTGTCGGATGGCACCGGCCTGTTCGTCCATACGACTCAGTCCGGCAGCCAGGGCACTGCCTACTACGCGGTGACAACCGTCATCAATGGCCAGGAAAATCGATCCATTGTCAGTGGCGCCAATTCACTGAGTTCTTCGCAGAATGAGTCGGCCGCCCGCACCAGACCTGTTCTGGCGGTTTCGGTAAACGGCGGCAAAGGTCGCATCTATACGCATTTTATGGACTACTCACAATGGAACCCGACACTCAACGGCTACGCATTCAACTACGCGGTCGCGGTGCCGCCCAACTACAACCCGTCAGTGTCCTATCCTTTGCAGGTCCAGCTTCACGCCTTTGGAGCGCCACGAAAGGCACCCAGTGAATCCGAGTATGACTGGCCTGTTATCCAGCTTTTCCCGACCGACCCCGGCTCTGCCAGTGGCACCGTTCACACCTGGTGGTACGGACATGCCGCCGACCACAACTACGAAACGTCTGGCGGTGTGCCCAGCTCAGGAGTGGTGGCCAATTTCACAGAACAACGCATCATAAAGGCGATCAATGAGCTGATCGCCGACGGCTACTTTAATGTCAATGAAGACCTGATACACGCCTATGGTAACTCGATGGGCGCGTCCGGCTCACTGACGCTTGCAATGCGTTATCCGGAGATCTTTGCCGGTATCTATGCCAGCCAGCCAATGACCAACTATGGTGCGAATCCGGGCTTTCAAAACAATCTAAGACAACTGTGGGGCGATCAATCCTCCAATCTGCAGATCATCAATGGCGGCGAAAACATTGACGCTATCGAGAATTATGGAGTCGGTGGCAACCAGCCAACCGGCGTGTGGGACTGGATGGATCACCAGCAACAACTGCGACGCCGTCGCGGTGAAGAGTTTGGTTACCTGATACTGGATTTTGGCAAGGCGGACGCCACGCTGGAATGGCAATCCCAGGGGCAGCCCATGTTTGCGGCACTGACTGACGCGAAAGCCGCATTTTCAGCCCGCGCTTTGGGTGGCTTCCCGCACAACTCCATGGGCTTCGGCGCGGTAGACACAAGCTTGTTCGGCTTCGGCTTTGGCAATGAAGCCGCCTGGCGCTATCCCAATTCACTGAGTTTTCCGGGCTTGCATTCAGCCAGCAACGGCGGTGCGGTCAACCCTGGCACCAACGGCGACGACTTATACAACCAGGATATAGACTGGTCTACCTCCAGCAACAATTTCCATCAGCCGATCATTGATACTACCGATCGCTGGGAAATAACCCTGCGTTCAATGTCCGGAGATCAGACAGTCGACGTGACACCGCGGCGAACGCAGGCCTTCAAACCCGTGCCGGGCGAGCAATGCAGCTGGAGTGCACGCCGAGTCAACGATAATCAACAAACTGGCAGCGGCGTCGCGACCACCGACGGCGACGCGATATTGACGATACCCCGGGTGCCCATCAGCAACGGCGGCACGCGTCTGTCGATCGACTGCGCTTAATCGAAAAAAGCATCGCCTCAGAGCTTGTCTGGCTGCGCCGGCGCAACATAGGGCATGCGCGCGCGCGCTTTGGTATCCGCGGCCCCGGCATTGCGGATGTAGCGACGATCATCGTCATCGCGAATCTTGTGGACGTACGTCGGATCGCCGCCCGTGACACTGTGGATCAGCAGCCTGCGTTGCTGATTGGCGCGTGCACGAATGCGTACCTCTTCGATATCCCAGTCGCCGGCAACGAGCTGCCGCACTTCATCCACTAAAGCAGATAGCTGTGGATCATCAATACGATTGATCAGCTCATCCGGATCCTCATCGAGGTTGAACAGCAACTGATCGACGCCCTCGATTTCCATATACTTCCAGGGGCCTTTGCGCACCATTCGGCTCGGTCCGGTAGAGCCATCCGAGGTGTACTCGCTAATCACCACATCCGACCATTGCTCGTCGTGCCCGTCCATCAGGCCGCGCAGGCTGTGACCGTGAATCGGGGTCGCCAGTGGCAGCCCCGCCCCGTCGGTGGCGAAATCGATCATGGTGGGCAGCAAGTCGATCAGTGACACGTTCTGACTAACGCGGCGCCCCTGCGCCTGCCCGGGGTTTCTAATGATCAGCGGCACGTGAGCCGCCCATTCCCAGAAATGCTGCTTGTACCACATACCACGCTCGCCCATCATTTCGCCGTGATCGGCGGTGAAGATGACGATCGTATCGTCTGCCAGGCCGGTCTCATCCAGGGTGGCGAGTATCTGGCCGATCTTGTCATCAATGTAGGACACCATGCCATAGTAGGCATGCCGGGCATTGCGAACGTGCTCGCGGGTGACGGTAAACTGATGCCGCCCCTGGCAGTAATACAGGTTCTCGCTCAGCAGATCGCACTCGTGGGGCGGAATCTCCGCAACGCGCGGCATCACAATGGAATCGTGGTCGTAGCGGTCCCAGTATTCCTGCGAAATCACAAAAGGTGAATGGGGATGGGTGAAGGAGACTGTCAGCAGAAACGGATCGTCATCCGCGGCGCGCGCCAGGTCGTAGATTCCCTGCACCGCGTGATAAGTCACCTCGTCGTCATAGTCCATCTGCAGAGTGCGAATGCACGGACCAGACTCAATCACCGGCGCCATGGTGAGGTTGGTCGGGCGGTACTCACGCCCTTTGCTCCAGTCGACCGTCCAGGCAAAGTTGGCGGGATAGATTTCCGTCGTCAGACGTTTGTGATACCCGTGAAGCTGATCAGGCCCAACGAAATGCATTTTTCCACACAGCCAGGCTTTGTAGTTCAGCGAGCGAAGATAGTGCGCAAACGTGGGGATATCAGCATGAAATTCTGCCGCATTGTCAAAGCAGTCGATCGAATGAGGCAACACACCCGCGTGTAGTGAGGCACGCGATGGCCCACACATCGGGAAATTGCAGTAGCTGTTCTCGAACACCACGCCAGTCTCGGCAAGTGCGGTGAGATTGGGCGCCCGCACCTGTGGGTGGCCGTAGATCGGCAGAGCCGGCGCCGCCAGCTGATCAGCCATGATCAGGAGAATATTGGGTCGTTTGGCGCTCAAGCTGATTTCTCCGATAGACGCGAACGGCTGGTTCAAGCAGTAGTGGCACATTCAACCTGGACGGGACAGGCCAGCTTTGATCGTATCAAATAAGATACAAATCTAACAAAATGTGAACGTCCACCCGGTTCAACTGAACCTATGCTGGCATAATTCATCTCATCGAAGCAAAGACGGCAGGGCCAACGCCCTACTCGAGCTTCCCCAGTCAGAGAGAGCTGCCCGCGGAGTCTCCCCGCGACAGCATTGCAAGGCCACCTTGAGAAAGGCGGCCTTTTTTTTTGCCTGCGTCAGTTTGTCTGGAATACCGCTCAACCCACCGCTGCGCGATTCAATCGAGATGGTAAACTTTGCCGCTGCAAAGCCCTATCCCACGCGCAATTCGACTGATCGGCTCTATGACACTGAACAACTTAGTTGTGAACCAGGCGCTCTGGAGCCTTCAGCCTCGTCACCACGCCTTACTGCAGTGGATCAGCGTCGTCTTTGCGCTCGCGTTCTGTACCTACTTGCTGTGGGTCACCGGTCTGTTGCAAATTGCGCTAGTATCCGATCGAACCTATATCTGCGCCACCATCCTGCTGTTTCTCGCCACCGCAAGCGGTTGGTGCGGAATCCGCGCCTGGTGGCTGGGCAGGCAGCACCAGTTGCTGGATGCACTGACTCAACCTGAGTCTGCACGCCACTCGACTCGCCACTCACTTGCGGCAGATTATCTGCAGTTTGCCGATGCCCCCGAGGACGGCAATCGCCCATTGGCGGATGTGTTCAGCGATCGCGCACGCAGTAGCCATGAAATACTCTGGTTTATCTCCGGGACCATGATCAAGGCGGGTCTGGTCGGCACGGTGATCGGGTTCGTGCAAATGCTGGCCTCCGTGTCGACACTGGAATCATTCGACATCTCGCAGATGCAGGAAGTCCTTAAAAACATGAGCAGCGGCATGGGCGTGGCGCTCTACACGACACTGGTTGGATTGGTCAGCAGTGTGGCACTTGGTTTTCAGGTGTTGCTGCTCGACCGCAGCGCAGACCGCCTCGTTGCCAACACAGTGCGCCTTGCCAGCCAGACCGCCAGCCGCCCACAACAGACAGCCGCCGACACTGGATGCTAAGCCGCCGCAAGCAACGGCCCCACGAGAGCGATCCGTTCACCGATCTGCTGTTCAATGCACTGCTCGGCTTTGTCTTTATGTTTCTGATCGCGATCATGCTGCTCAACCCGCCAGCCAAGACCGGCATCATCGACCCGAAAGCAGAATTCATTATCAATGTCAGCTGGGAGGACTTGCGCGAGGACGATATAGATACCTGGGTGGAGAGTCCGTCCGGAGAAGTGCTGTGGTTTCGCAACGCAGAAGTCGGCCTGATGCATCTTGATCGCGACGATCGAGGCACCGCTAACGATATGCTGACTTTCGACGGCCAGAGTCATATCAATCCACTCAATCAGGAAATCGCCACGATCCGCGGTTTTATCCCGGGCGAATATGTCGTCAACGTACACTACTACGCGTCGCTGACCAAAGAACCGATACCGGTTACTGTCAGGGTGTCCAAAGTCAATCCACAACTGAAAGTAATCTACTATGGCACGGTCACGCTGCAGCGAACCGGCAACGAGCGCACAGTGGTACGTTTTACCGTATCGCCAGACGGCGAGGTAAGCGATTTGTCGACACTACAAAAAAACATCGTATTGCACGAATTGCTAAAGTGAGCGAATAATGTTTGCCAGCATCATTTTTCTATCTATCGCCTATGCCGTGTTGGCGATCCTGTTGTTGAACATCGGTTTTTTTTCACGCATCGCGCTTGGCTGGAAACTTGGACTGTGCGTGCTGACCGGCTGCTTTCTATTTGTTCATTTCTCAACGCTTCGCGATCTGCTTGGGTGGCCAACTCACACTCCACTGCCGCCCAAATTCCTGTTGCTGGCAGCCGAGATCAACGAGCCGGACAAAGAGACCGGAGACCTGGGCAATATCTATGTCTGGGCCACCGAAATTGTCGACAGAACACCCGTAAGTACACCGAGAGCCTACGAAGTGGAGTACAACAAGGGCCTGCACGAAAAACTCAACCTCGCCAAAACCGGTCAACGCAAAGGGATACCGCAGATAGGTGAAGTTCCCGATCGGCCTGTGACTTTGTTCAGCCTGAAAACAACATCAAGCCTGACGGAAGAAATCGAAATATACGCCTTGCCCGATCCCGTGTTGCCCGAAAAATGAATAGTCGCGCAGCTGCCGTGGTTTTGCTGGTATCGCTGTTAACCGGTTGTGGCGCCAGCGATCGCGACCAGTCGATCGAGGACGACTGGTTTCCGCTGAAACCGGACTGGGAGTGGCACTATGCAACGGTCAAACACACGAGCGAGGGCATTACGCGTGGGCAGTACCGCATTGAAAATCTGGCACCGGTCGACCACTTCGAAGAACGCTATCTGGTGCGTCGGGATCAACACGGTACACGTTATTTTTTTAGTCGTGACGATACCGGTGTCTACCGCATAGGCAAACAGAACCTGATCTCTCGTGACATTCAGTTCGACCGGCAACCCCGAACCGTACTTCCCAAACCGCGTAGTGTCGGCAAGAACTGGTTTGTCGATTCACATCCGTATGTGCTGGAACGCCTGTTTCCTGTGCGTGAGACGTTCACAGCGCAAAATATTTTTCAGATGAGCTACGAGATTATCAGCACTGATGCGAGTGTCGAAGTACCGGCAGGCACGTTTGAAAACTGCCTGCATGTGCGCGCCACCGGCACGGCCACAGTGCTGGCCGATCTCGCCAAATTGCGTTATGGCGCCAGCGACGCGGAGATGATTACCGACGAGTGGTATGCCAAAGGTCACGGCCTGGTGAAGTTACAACGAACTGAGAACTTTCCAAATGAATTGTTCTCGGATGGTCAATTCACAATGGAGTTGCTGTCTATCGAGAAACGCTAGCGAGCTACTGCAAATATTCCAGAATCGATTCTGGCTCGGCCGCTTCTACGGCGCCACCTGCCGCTATCCAGCCATCGGTACCATCACGCAGCCAGTAGAGATTGGTGTATCCCCACTGCTTTGCCCGCCGTACCGAATTCCACGACATCCAGCAATCGGCAATACAGTAGAACACCACCGGGTAATCCTTGTCATCCTTCGTCAACCGCTCTAGGTTATCGCGGAAAAAGGCTTGCATAAAGGCCTCGAGCTCACCGTAACCGACGTTAGGTAACCAGCTACTGTCCGGAATATTGAAACGTTGTTCGGATGGCAGCCAGCTGATCCCGAACTCTACTGCCTCGGTGCGCAACGTCACCGCCTGCACGTCAATCAAAACCGGGCGTTGCGTTTCGATGAGCTTTTTCAGTTGCTCTGGAGTCAGTGTCACACCGCCCGGCGCGGTATCAGGCAATGGCGAGCGGTAGTGGGCGCTGCGATAACCAGACTCGTTGAAATGTTTGCCGCTTTGCGCAGCCACTGGTGGTGACAAAACGACCCAGCACCACACCACGCAAAAATACGTTAGCCCTGCCGAACGCATGAGCTATTTAATGTCAGCCGAGGGCAACAACGCCTCTTCGAACGCCTGGTAGAGGTGCACAACAGAACGCTGAAACTCGGTGGTGACGACCGCCAGTTCTCGAAAGCGCGGATCCAGCGGCACAAACATCACCTCTGCCATGCTCAATCCCTCGTCGGCGGCAGTGGACAGCGTACCGTTTAACCACTCAAGATAAGATGCCGTGGCTGCTATCGGTTGTTTGCTCTCACTGACGGGCCCGTGCCCAGGTACCAGCACCTGGTAGTTGAGCGCCTCCAGTTTCGCGAGCGACTCCTGCCAGCGACCAACGTGTGCATGTGGCGTAGTGGGCGCACGCTCGTGAAAGACGAGATCACCGGCAAACAGCACGCCACTGGTCGTGTCAAAGATCGCGAGATCTGAGTCCGTGTGACCGCTGAGTGCAATCAACTCGAATCGTCGCTCTCCCAGGGTGTAGGGCCCGGGCTGCGCAGGCTCGGATGGCAGAACGATCTCGGTACCCAGCATAGCGTTGCCGATCAGCCGGTACATGTTGTCAGAGTAGTCCTCAGCCAGCGTGCGCAGATCGGTAATCGTCTGCGGCAGAGCCGCCCGCGGCACTCCGTCAAACGCCTGCAGACCAAAAAAGTGATCCGGGTGATGATGGGTAATAAAGATTTGCGAGATTGGCTGATCGGTAGTCTTCGAGATCAGCGCCGATAGCTGTTCACCATACAGCCGCGACGGACCGACATCGACTACCACCACCCCGGCATCGGTGACGACAAACCCGGTATTGAGAATATTGCCGCCGTTCTCGAACGTGAGATCGCCGTTCTGGCCGGTCACCACATAGACGCCCGGCCTGACTTCATCGGCACTTAGCTGGTAGTCAAAGTCCGCGGCGTGAGCGAGTACGCCAGTGATCAGTGCCAGCAGCGCGATGCCGTGGCGGATCAACGCTGAATCTCGGCCTTGAAACGGTTGCCGTTGTTGTCTCGACCGGACAGGGTAACCGGACCATCGCCAGGCGTGTTGACGGTAAAAACCGGATTCTCGGCCACCGGTTCAAAAGGCATGATCACGCCGACCTCATCACCTGCCGCATCCTTGACCTCAATGCGTTCGATGTAAAAGGCGGGTATCCCGTCAGCCAGACCGGTATCCATCGGATGCATGACCTTAAAACGCATGCGCCCGTCGTCGTCGTTGCTGGAGAAGAATCGACCGCTGGTTTCACCCAGTCGGCTCGCCCAGTCGGCATTGCCGCTGCCCACGCTGGGAGCCGTGCAACCACCGCCCGCCGCATGCACCCACGTGCCACCTACGTGCCATTGACCATCACCCGTCCTCACTGCAGCGCGGACCGGACTGCCCTGTTGCAGCTTAAGCCGGAAACCGATTTTTGGCTCCATAGAATGCGGATAAAACCGCAGCACCGTAGGAATGGGGTTGAGATCAGCGAAGACGAGTATTTCTTGTACATCGGACAACGCACTGGCATCGACCATGACCGGGACATTCATGGAATCTTCGGCGTGAGGTGCGGCGGCTACCCTCACCTGATCGGAAAAACTGACCGCATCGTCGGCAAAGTATTCGCGCGTCATGTAACTCCAGGCGGGCGAGTTCAACGGATCCTTGACCGAGAGAACCGCGAGCGCGTTAAACGAAGCTGTGAACAGACAGGCGCCGATGATAGCTTGAATCAGTCTCATGGTTGTCTCATGCCCTTGCTATTGCCGCACAAAGCGAATCTGGTTGAACTGGTGCCGATCGGGCTCACTTTCGTGAAGATCGTCACTTGTTATCGGCCACACCACGCCTTTCTCGGGTGGTGAGGCCAAGATATTCAGGTCTACCTCACGAATCGCACCGGAGATGTCGCCATCTGAAACAGACATCAGAAAGTACAGACCGTTCCATGCGTCGATTCCATAGTCGGTGGCGCTGCGGTGAATAAACAGAAATTCATACTCCAGACTGCGAAGATCTTCGACGGATACCGCATTGGGCTTTTCGTAGGGATATGGCAGATGACACCACATCTGCCGCTCAAGATCCATGCATCGAAACGGTCGCATCGACAGAAAGTGATTGGAAAACGGTTCCTCGATCAGATCGATGGTCAGCTGCGCGTTTTCTATAGCCACTTGCCCGAGCGCCAGCTCGCCGCCATCACTGCCGCTGACAACAATCTGGTACTGGCCATCCAGTTCGGAGGTGAAGCTGGATGCAGACCACACCATGGAAAAGGCTAGTAATACCAGCCTTAGACAGCCGCTCACTTTTGCGTGAATCCTGTGGCGATTGACTCGGCGGATGCTGGCTGATAGTCAACTCCGTGCCGCTCGAAGACGGCAGCGATAGCACCTTCGTCGCCCAGCGCTTGCATCGCGCCGATAACCGCGTTGATCAAACTCTTGTGGTTAAAGCGGATACCCAGGCCAACGTCCCAGCCGCTGCTTCGCAAGCCGGGTGTGGGCAGCGGACGCAGATCAAATTCGAGCTCAAGTGCCTGCATCACGCCCTGTACCTCGGCCGACGGGCCGGCAATCGCATCGATCTCGCCGCGGGCAAATGCCGCAGCCGCTTCGCTGATATTGGTAAAGTGCACCACGTTGTCGCGGCGATTGCCATGCCTGGGACTAAGCAGATAGAAATCGGCAAGCGTATCGAGTTCGACACCGACCTTATGCTGGTCGATATCGGATGCGCTTCGCACCGCGTCGGCCGTGTCGGTGTTTACCGCCAGCGCCAGGCTGTCGCGATAGTAGGGGGCGATAAAAGCCACCAGATCATTTTCGGCCGCAAATGCCAGATCATACGGCACGTGCATCATGAAATCGGCCACACCACCACCGATGTAGTGCCCTTTCCAGATGTTGTTGCGCAGGTCATCTTCCATGTTCTCATCGACACCGATGAATCGGGCCGACAGATTAACGCCCAGTTTCTCGGCGACGAGCTCGGCAATTTCCACGTCGATACCCGCTCGTTTGCCTTTTTCGTTGCGATAGGAAAACGGCGGAAAATCGCGATACACAGCCGCCTCGATGCTGCCGCGTTCACTGATAGTTTCCAGTTGATCGGCATTGGCAGCCATTGGCGCCAACGCCATCACGAGCCAGGGCCCCAAGAACAACGCTTTGAGCAAAGCCTTCATTATTATGCGTCTTCAGCAACCGTTAACAGCCAGGCTCTAATCGCCCATAGTGCCTCTTGACCAAGCAGTTCATCGAACGCTGGCATATACGTGATGCCATTGCGGATAGCACCATTGCGCACGCGCATCACGTACCACTCGTCGCCTTCTGCATCACTCGGCAGCTCGCGCAAATCAGGAGCGATTCCGCCGGAAATCGCACCCAGCCCGTGGCAGCGTGCACAATTCTGGTTGTAGGCCGATGCGCCAATTTCTATTGCCTCGGCATTGCCGACGTAGGGATTGGTGGCGAGCCATTCATCGCCGAGCAATTCGAGATTGCCGATATCGACAGGTTGTGGTTGCACATCGCCGTGACCGTGAACTCGGCTGATGAGTAATGTCAGTGCCACAGCGACACCGGCCAGCAGCGCGTATTTCTTCAATGTTTTATCCAAATATTCCGGTTTATCTAAAACGCAAAAACCACCGGCGACCAGCGCCGGTGGTGAACTTCTGTTTGCCCTTGGAGCTTAGGACGAGGGCAGCTTGAATACCCAGACCGAACCACCCTGGTTCAGGTATTTAACACGCTTGGCGACTTCACCACCCCACAGCGGAACCGCACCGCCCCAGCCTGACGCAACCGCGATGTATTGCTCGCCGTCCATCGTCCAGGTCACCGGACTGCTGACGATGCCCGAACCGGTCTGGAACTTCCAAAGCTCCTCACCGGTCTTGGCGTCAAATGCCTTCAGATAGCCTTCCGGGGTACCGGTGAAGACGAGATTGCCAGCGGTAGTCAACACACCACCCCACAACGGTGCAGGATTTCGGTATTCCCAGACCTTTTCACCCGTTGCCGGATCAAATGCACGCAGCGCACCAATGTAATCATCGTTCAAAGGTGTGATGGTGAAACCGGCACCCAGATAGGCCGCCCCCTTCTTGTAGGTGATGGGCTCGTTCCAAAGATCCATGCCCCACTCGTTAGAAGGCACGTAAAACAGGCCGGTATCTTTGCTGTAGGCCATCGGCATCCAGTTTTTGCCACCCAGGAAACTCGGGGCTGCGAAAATGGACTCACCCTTCTTGCCATCTTCACTGGCTGTGGGGTCGCCAGGTCGGTTGTCAGACTCAATCGGACGGCCGGTTTTCAAGTCGATTCCGGATGCCCAGGTGATTTTGTCGACGAACGGAAAGGCGTTCAACAGCGTGCCGTTCTCGCGGTTGAGCACGTAGAAGAAACCGTTTCTGTCAGCGTGCGCGCCGGCCTTGACATCCTGGCCACCGATGTTGGCATTAAAGGAAATCATTTCGTTCACGCCATCGTAGTCCCAGTGATCGTTAGGCGTGTACTGATAGCCCCAGGCGATCTTGCCGGTGTCGGGATCGATCGCGACCGTGGAAGTTGAGTGCAGGTTGTCGCCCGGACGCAGGTAGGCGTTCCACGGAGCAGGGTTGCCGGTGCCAAAAAATACCAGATTGGTCTCTGGATCGTAGGTGCCGCCGAGCCAGGTGGCAGCGCCGCCGGTCTTCCACATATCGCCAGGCCAGGTCTCGTTGGTGGTGCCGGTAATACCGTTTTCCTGTTGCTCGCCGTCTTTCCAGATGTGGCCCATGTGGCCTTCGAGAACCGGGCGCACCCAGACCATATCGCCGGTCATGGCATCGCGTGCTTCCACCCGGCCGACAACGCCGAATTCACCACCCGACACGCCGGTGATGACTTTACCGTTGACGATCAGCGGTGCCGCCGTCATGGAATACCCGGCTTTGAAGTCATCGATCTTGGTTTTCCACTTGACCTTACCGGTCTTGCGATCCAGTGCGACGATGCCGGCATCGAGCGTGCCGAAAATTACCAGATCGCCGTACAAACCGGCGCCGCGGTTGACCACATCACAGCACGGCAAAATGCCGTCCGGCAGTCGATGATCGTATTGCCACAGCTCTTCACCGGTTCGGACATCGATCGCCCACATTCGCGAATACGAGCCGGTGACAAACATGACGCCGTCATGAATCAACGGCTGGGATTCCTGGCCGCGCTGTTTTTCGCCGCCCATGGAAAACGCCCAGGCCGGCACCATGCCTTTGACGTTGTCGCTGTTGATCAGGGTCAGCGGGCTGAATCTCTGACCGCGGGGTCCGAGCCCGTACGAGACCACATCCTCGGCGCTTTCCTGATCGTTGATGATCATGTCATCGGTTACGCCGTGGCCATGACCATCAGCACTCGCCAGCGGAGCCACCGACATGGCCGCTGCCGTCGCAGTAGCGATCAGCGAATGCTTCAGATGACGCGAGTTCCAAATTGGTTTCATAGTGCGGATATTCCCCTCAGAGCGATTGTTTTGTTCCGACAAGGCAGCAGGCAATCAGCTAGGCCGACCTCGGTCGCGACCGAACTTTAACGCACCAGCCCTGTGCAGACAAGACATTGCCCCCAGGCCCTGATCACTGGCAACACGGTTAAGGCGCGATGATATGTTAACTTGAGCGCATCGAATGATCAGGATCATGACGTGTCGAGACTAGACCCGGAAATTCAGGATGTGCTCGGACTGCTGAACATGGCAGTCACCCACCCCCTGCACACCTTGTCGCCAACACAGGCACGTGAGGTTTTTCAATCGATTCGAAAACCGGTCGAAAACCTGCCGAAAATGCATCGTATCAGCGATCAAAAAATCGAACTGGATCACATTTCAATCCCCGTTCGCGTCTATCACCCGACTGACGAGCCCAACTGCCCGGCACTGGTCTGGTATCACGGCGGCGGATGGGTGTTGGGCGATCTGGACAACGCCAACCTGCCCTGTCAGGAGCTGGCGGCACAATCTGGTTGTGTGGTGATCTCGGTCGACTATCGACTGGCGCCGGAGGCTGTGTTTCCCGCAGCGTTCGACGATTGCCGCGCGGCGCTGGAATGGACTTTCGAGCAAGCCGGTGCGCTGGGCATCGATACCGGGAGAATCGCCGTTGGCGGCGACAGTGCCGGTGGCAACCTTGCCGCCTGCGTCGCGCTCGCCTGCCGCAATACCGCGACGGTGCCGGCCTTTCAGTTATTGATCTATCCCGTCGTGCGCGATGACTTTGACAATCGCAGCTACAGTGAAAACGCGGAGGGTTATTTTCTGACACGCGATCTGATGCGCTGGTTCTGGCAACACTATGTACCTAGTGAGTCAGACCGAAAAGACAGTAGAGTAAGCCCGATCATGGCAGATCTGGTCGACCTGCCGCCCGCCTGGCTGCTGACCGCAGGCCACGACCCGCTTTGCGACGAAGGGCTCGACTACGCGAGAGCGCTAATCGAGGCTGGCAACATGGTCAGTTCACTGCATGTGCCCGATACCATTCACGGCTTTTTTACCATGCCGGTGCGCTGCGGCGCCCTGGCACGCAGCGCGGCAGCTCGCGCACTCGCCGAGGCCATGGGCTGACGGTTCAGCACCGATACACGATAAGAACGCAATCGAGTACTTTCTATCCTGAGCGGATCAGTGCATCATTTGCGTTTTAGCGCAAACGAGCACACAGCACTATGGAACTCTCGGGCAAGAAAGCAGTGATCTTTGGTGGTACCTCTGGTATCGGGCTGGCCGCGGCGAAACAACTGGCGGCCGCCGGGACACAGGTCATTGCGATCAGCCGGGATCCGTCCAAGGCTGGCGACGTACCCGCCGGTATCACGCTGAAAAAGTGCGATGTGCTGGACCCGGACGCCATGGCGGCACTGTTCGAGGAATGCGCACCGTTCGACATCCTGGTAAGCGCCGCAACCGGCGGTTCCCGAGCGATAGGTCCGTTTATGGAAATGGATATGGCCGGCTACAAGGCGTCTTTCGACAAACTCTGGGGCTACGCCAATGTCGTGAGATACGGCGCCAGCCACCTGACTGAAAACGGCTCCATCGTGCTGGTCAGCGGTGCCCCCGCCAGGCACTGCAAGCCGGGCCAGGTATCGCTATCGTCGGTCGGCGGTGCGGTCGAAGCATTGACCCGGGCACTGGCGGCCGAACTCGCGCCGCGTCGGGTAAACGTGGTTTCCCCCGGCACGATCGACACCCCGATGGTACCGCTCGAGGGACAGGCCCGCGACGATCTCTACGAAAAAATGACTGCGGAAAACCTGATTCCGCGGGCGGGTACTGCCGATGAAGTCGCCAAGGGCATCCTGTTTGTCATTGAAAATGATTTCGTCACCGGCACCACGGTTGATGTCGATGGTGGTTGGCTGTTGTCATAACTCTCGGGCCCTCGCGCCGGTGGCGCGAGGGCTTGCCATTCACGCCTCGCGGTGCCGCCGCAGCAGCGTCACCAGCAACAGTACAAAGCAGCTCAACACGAACACCTTGTTGATAAACCAGTTGGTCTGCCAGATCGTCCAGTCCGGCGCACGAAAAAAATAGCCGAACTTCACCACGATGATCACTATTTCGGCAACCGACACCGCAATACCGACAGACCGGTAAAGGCGATGCTGTGTCAGCATTGCCCAGGCCAGCAGCAGGTGTACAACCCACCAGAAATCCCAGTAAATATGGGTACCGAGCGGATGCGCGTAATGCGCATCGTAGATGATCGGGAAAACAAACTTGATCACGAGCGTCCAGACAGCGAGGATGATCAGGCCGTGTGCCAGAAACCGAATCATCAGCCCAACCGGCGTGCCGCATCGATGGTGTAGCGCGGGATCGGCACACCCAGTGGACAGGCGTTGCTGCAGGCCTGATCAACGCAAGTCAAACAAACGCTGGCAGGACTCCCCAGCCGGACGTAGTCCTCTATCGCAAGTGCCCTGTTACCGTAATCGACGTCGTACATACGCGTTCGCAACACCTCGGCGATGTCCAGTTGCTGTGGACAGGCGCCCTCGCAGTGATCGCATCCCGGCTGGCAGTACTTACCCGATTGCAAAGCCAGATAGCGACCCAGCAATTGCGGGTCACCCCCGACCTCGTCCTGCTGACCGGATGCGGCGACGTATTCATCGATCAACGCCTCACTGGTCATAGAGATCAACGCAGCGTCGACACGCGGGCTCGACAGCACCCACCGCAGCGCCGATTGCGCGTAGGTGCGATCGGTCTGCTCGAATGCGCGCATATCGTTCAGCCGGGCCCCCATCAGCGTTTTCATCGCGATCACGCCGATGTTCTTGCGGCGCGCTTTGTCGAGTACCGGTGGCAGATCCGATTGAATAGCGACAAAATGAAACGTGTGCTTGAGTTTGTCGTAGATGTCCGGGTCTTTGCCGAAGTTGTAGGCACAGAGAATGACATCCACGAGATCGTGATCGATCGCATAGTCCAGACATTGCGCCAGCCGGCTGCCGTGTCCGGACATACCGCGAAAGCGAATTTTGCCTTGCTGCACGGCGCGGTCGGTAAATTCTGCCCAGGCTTCGTTGCGCATGCGATCGACATGATTGACTGCGTGGTTGAAGTAAATGTCCAGGTAATCGGTTTGCATACGTTTAAGACTACCTTCCAGTGCCGACATCATATCGACAGCACTGTCTCGCGCACCGGCCTTGGTTTTGGACGTCAGAATCACCTGGTCTCTGACCCCTTTGAGACCTTCCCCCATCGCCTCTTCTGCCCAGCCGAACCGATAACTCTCGGCACAATCAAAAAAGGTGACACCCCGGTCGAGCGCGTGTCGAACCAGATGCGCTTTTTGCAGGCTGGAAGAGCCAAAGCCGATTTCCGATACCCGCAAACCGGTTTTGCCAAGCGTGACGTGACGTTCGATACGCGGTGCCGCACGCGCCTGTGTGCCGGGAAGCGCCGACAGCCCCGCGGCTGCCCCCGCCGATAACAGCGTTCTGCGACTTACCATTGCCAATCCCCTCGCAAAGCCGCTTTCCGCAGGCGCAACGGGTAGAATCTACCCGCAAACCGCCGGGAACCGCGTAGCATCATTGCAGTCATAATCGCTAACCTCTCAGACGGACGGACCACCGCGTATGAAAATAACACGCAGCCTGCTAATCGCAACCTTTGTTGCGCTTGCGCCATTGAAGATTTTCGCCCAGAACAACGAGAACGCCACCGAGATCGCCACCTTCGCCGGCGGATGTTTCTGGTGCGTGGAATCTGATTTTGACCAAGTGCCTGGCGTGCTGGATACCCAGTCCGGCTACATCGGAGGCAAAACCGACAATCCGACTTACAAAAACCACATGCGCAGCGGCCATCGCGAGGCAGTGCAGATCACCTTCGATCCAGCAAAGATCAGCTTCGAGAGACTACTGCACATCTTCTGGCGCAGTGTCGATCCGACTGACACCGGCGGCCAGTTCTGCGACCGCGGGCACAGCTATACCACCGCGATCTATACCAATAATGAGGAGCAACATGAAACCGCGCTCGCCTCGCGTGCGGCCCTTGTCGAGGCGAAACTGATTACCGGAGACATCGCGACCCCGGTTGAGCGCGCCGATCAGTTCTGGCCGGCGGAGGACTACCACCAGGACTACTATCTGAAGAATCCACTGCGCTATAAGTTCTACCGGACCTCATGCGGTCGCGATAAGCAAGTGGCAAAAGTATGGGGCGAGATGGCCCACGACGGCATCGCGGACCATTGAGGGGAGATGGCACTGTCGGCGCCGCAGCGCCGACTGTGCTCGTGGCGATCAGCCGAACTGATTCATGGTGTTGTCTTTACCAGAGGCTTTGAGCGCCTGACCACCAGAGAAGTACTCTTTGTGGTCATCACCAATGTTTGAACCGGCCATGTCCTGGTGCTTGACACAGTCGAGTCCCTCTCGAATCTCGCGGCGCTGAACGTCCTTCACATACGCGAGCATACCCTGATCACCAAAGTAATCGCGTGCCAGTGTGTCAGTTGACAGCGCGGCAGTGTGATAGGTGGGCAAGGTGATCAGGTGGTGGAAAATACCGGCCCGCTTGGCCGCATCGGCCTGAAAATTACGCACTTTCTCATCTGCCTCACTGGCAAGCTCCGTGTCGTCGTAGTCGACGCTCATCAGCTTGTCGCGATCATAGGCGGATACATCACGGCCTTCTTCTGTCCAGGCATCGAAAATCTGCTGGCGGAAATTCAGCGTCCAGTTGAACGACGGGCTGTTGTTATAGATCAGCTTGGCATCGGGAACTTCTTCACGCACGCGATCCACCATCGAGGCGATCTGTCCAACGTGCGGCTTCTCGGTCTCGATCCAAAGCAGATCGGCACCGTTGCGCAAAGCAGTCACACAGTCGAGGACGACGCGGTCGGCACCGGTGTCCGGCTTGAATCTGACCAGACCGTTGGGCAGACGTGCAGCCCTGACCAGTTTGCCAGCCTGCTTAATCACCAGGTCTCCAGAATTGACCTGATCCATGGACGCGACTTCTTCGCCATCGATGAAGGCGTTGTACTGATCGGCCAAATCACCTGGTGACTGAGACACCGGTATTTTCTGTGTCAGGCCAGCACCGAGCGAATCAGTACGCGCGACGATAACGCCATCCTCGACACCGAGTTCGAGAAACGCATAGCGCAATGCGTTGATTTTCGCGATGAAGTCTTCGTGCGGCACAGTGACCTTGCCGTCCTGATGACCGCACTGTTTGGCGTCGGAGACCTGGTTTTCGATCTGCAGACAGCACGCACCGGCCTCGATCATCTTTTTCGCCAAGAGGTAAGTTGCCTCTTCGTTACCAAAGCCGGCATCGATATCTGCAATAACTGGCACCACGTGACTCTCGAAGTTGTCGATCTTGGCAAGAATCGCTTTCTCCTGCACTTGGTTGCCCGTCTCACGCGCTGAATCCAGATCGGTGAACAGGTGTCGCATCTCTCGCGCATCGGCCTGCTTCAGGAACGTGTAGAGCTCTTCGATAAGCTCGGGAACGGTCGTTTTTTCGTGCATTGACTGATCGGGAAGCGGTCCGAACTCAGAACGCATTGCTGCCACCATCCAGCCTGACAGGTACAGGTAGCTGCCCTTGGTGGTGCCGAAATGCTTTTTCACCGAAATCAGCTTCTGCTGCCCCACAAAGCCGTGCCAGCAGCCCAGAGATTGTGTGTATTGGGAGGAGTCCGCATCGTAGGCCGCCATATCCCGGCGCATGATAGCCGCGGTGTGCCTGGCAATGTCCAGACCCGTTTTAAAGCGGTTCTGCATTTGCATTCTGGCCACGAACTCGGGATTGATCGCCTGCCAGTTCTCACCCTGGCGGGCGACGATATCGGCGTTTTCGGCAATCGCTTGCTTGTAGTTGCTCATGACGGTTGGTTCTCCCAAAGCTTGCTCAATAGATGGATGTGAAGGCAAAAATCCAATAACACACACGGTGTGGCGTGTTGACGGCAGGCATCTTACGGCAAACAATAAAATAATTTCACAAATAAAATTACACAGTGTGAATTTCACTTTTAAAATTTTAAATGTCAGTTTTACAGCCTTCAATCCGCGACGTGATGTCACCCGGCCGCAACCGAGCCCCACGATAACGGCCAGCCCCGCCAGAAGTTGAGTGAGCAAACAGCGACGACGTCACAGCCACAAGGGCGGTGACGTCGATAGAAGAAAGTGGAGATTGAACTATTGTGGCGTGGAAGTGACTGACCCGGCCCAAGCCAGGGACCGCCCTGCGCCCCCGCCATGGCGTAATAACCTAATCGCTCAGCGCAAATCTAATAGATCGTTTCGCGCAATCGAGACGGATAATCACGATCGTATTGCTCACCGTCGAAATCATCCGCCAGTGCCTGCAGAATTTCACCGGTACTCGGCAACTCGCTGCGCTCGATTTGTGAGTCCTGGCGCCATAAACCCGACCGAACCAGCGCTTTTTGACACTGAAAGTAAACGCGATTGACCGAAAACACGACAACACTTGCGGGCAGCTTGCCGTTAATCTCGAATGCCTGCCGAAGATCAGGATCTGTGACGATGTAGGCGTTACCGTTGATGCGCAGGGTTTCACCGATGCCGGGAATGAGAAACAAAAGCGACGCGCGACTGTCTTCCACCAGATTGCGCAGTGAGTCGAGCCGATTGTTACCCCGTCTGTCGGGTAGCGCCAACGTGTTGTCGTCGAGCACTCTGACAAATCCCGCTGGATCGCCGCGCGGCGAACAATCCAGTCCACCCGGCCCAAGCGTCGCCAACACGACAAAGGGTGAGCGTTCGATGAATGCGCGATAGTGCGCCGAGATGTAGTCGATCTCCTTGACGCGCGCGGCTGCCACCGGAGGACTTGGGTAGTGTTCATCGAGTTGCCGATGTGTCGTAACGCAGTGCTCACGATAGTGTTCCGGCAAACCAGACATGGGCGCTATCTCCTTCTGGGATCGACTGAGCCCGTGCCTGCCAGATTGGATGATTTTGCCTACAGCGTTTCAGGGACGGGTTTTGTTTAAAGTTCTTCGGTGCAGTTTAACTGCCCTTCCAGCAGGGCGCTATCGCGCTCCCTCACCCGGGTCATCGTCAGTTCGCGCGCTGCTGAGACCGCCACCTGCGTGAAAGTCTCCCGAATATTGCTAAAGCTGTCGGTTGCGATATTGAGAATCGGTGCCTCAAGCGTGGCCGTGCGATCGACTACACCGTCAAAATCGATATCCCAGGCGATCTCACGCGATTCAGTATCCAGCGTCCAGACTGCCATCAGTGCCTCACCTGAGGCGAAGGTATAAACCGCGGTGTTGTTTTCCTCTAGCTGTAGCGCCGCCGACCAGACACTGCCATTGAACATGCCCTCACACTGCCAGTGCATACCCGTGCGATTGAGCAACTGCGCACCCAACTCTGACCGTGGATCATCGGAGACCAGATCGGTCGCGGTCGGATTCGCGCTGTCGCCCGCGCCACATCCGGTCGCTAGCACACAGAGGGATGTCAAAATCAGATACGCTTTCAACGCGGTGTCCATTGGGTTGCCAGCCGACCGGTCAGACGACTTGGGCTGCTTGCGGCAAGGGATTATTCAGTTGGTGTTCACATCAAACGGTATTCATAGCATTCTGAAGCGCTATGCAAGGCAGATGCCGTCGCCCGCTATACCGGGGCGCCAGACGCGCCATCCACTCAACTGCTGGCCCGACTTTGCTCCCAATCGGCTTGAAACTGCAACATGCGCACTCGTCCTGGCATGGTGGAGTTGAACAAGCTGTTGTGCCAGTAGGCCGCCTGGTAGGCCGGGTCGGATTCGAATAGCTCTACCACTCGGCACACCAGGCAAAAGGTCTGCTGATATTGCTCGAAGGACAACTCGCATTCGCCCTGTTCCACCAACAGCGCCGCCAGTTCGGAGTCGAGCAGAAAAGTGGCGACGAGGTGATCGTCGAATTCTCGTGGATGCTGGTAGTAGCTGGAAGCCAGGATCTTCAGCGCTGCCTTGACGCGCTCGTTTGGATCATGCGTCTTCTTGACCAGGTGTCGGAATTCTGCGGTCCAGATGTCCGGTTCCCGGCGTACCAGCTGCACATTCAGCGGTCCAAGATCATTATCGCTGATCGCCACTCTGACACCGGCACGCATGCCCTCGGTTGGCCGGCCATCCAGCTTGCGTACCACATGCTGGCGCAACCGACATTGCCAGCCGAGAAAAAAATCTCGCAGTTTCTCTGCACTGTCGGTGTGATTGTCCGCTGTTACCATGAGGTTCTTACATTCAGTGAGCGGCTAACAGTCCATCGTGTTGCGTCGTTCCCACTCGCTCAGGTGAGACGTATAGTCGCTCCACTCCTGCATCTTCAGTTTGATGTAGGCATCCATCAATTCACTACCCAGCCCCTCGCGCAGAATCTTGCTTTTCTCGAACAATCGCAACGCATCGTGCAGCGTCGCAGGCAGGCGCTTGGCCCCTTTGACCTTGTGCCCCTCCTCATACATGTTCAGATGCACCGGTTTGCCGGGATCTCGCTTGTTCTCTACACCGTCAAGGCCGGCAGCCAGTACGCCCGCCTGCATCAGATACGGATTGGCCGCACCATCCATCAGCCGCAATTCGAACCGACCCGGATCCGGCACGCGAATCATGTGGGTGCGGTTGTTGCCACTGTAGGTCACGGCGTTGGGCGACCAGGTGGCACCGGAGCTTGTCACCGGTGCATTAATGCGCTTGTAGCTGTTGACAGTTGGATTGAAAATGGCGCACAAATCAGCCGCACTGGCCATGATGCCGCCGAGAAAGTGGTAGGCGACAGCCGACAGCCCAAGCCCGTCCTTGTCGTTCAGAAACAGGTTTTTCTTGCCGGTCTTATCCCAGATAGACACATGCGCATGGCATCCGTTGCCGGTTAGATTGGCAAAGGGTTTGGGCATGAAAGTGGCGCGCATGCCGTGATTTTCGGCGACGGTTTTGACCATATATTTGAAAAACACATGGCGATCGGCGGTCTTGAGTGCGTCGTCATAGTCCCAGTTCATCTCGAACTGGCCATTCGCATCTTCATGATCGTTTTGGTACGGCCCCCAGCCAAGCTCGATCATTGCATCACAGATCTCACTGACCACCGGGAAGCGTCGCATCAGCGCCTGTTGATCGTAACAGGGTTTGCTTTGAGTATCGGCGAGATCGGAAATCGCGGTGCCTTCGGGATTAGTCAGGAAATACTCACACTCGACGCCGGATTTCATCCGGTAGCCCATCTTGGTGGCCCGGGCGAGTTGTCGCTTCAGCGCGACACGCGGTGAGGCTTCGACTTCCTTGCCGTCCATCCAGAGGTCAGCCGCTACCCAGGCAACTTCTGGCTTCCAGGGCAACTGGATCGCACTGGACGGATCGGGGATGGCGAACATGTCCGGGTGCGCCGGGGTCATGTCAAGCCAGGCGGCAAAACCGGCAAAGCCAGCCCCTTCTTTTTGCATACCTTTTATGGCGCGAGTCGGCACCAGCTTGGCGCGCAGCATGCCAAACAAATCGACAAAGCTGACCAGAAAATATTCCACCTTATTGGTGGTGGCCCATTTTTCCAGATCTTTCACCATTGCCCTCTCCGCCCCGAGCGATTTCAAAATGTCAGAACAAAAAAAGTGTAGGATATCGTTTTAAACTGGAACTTCATAGTATGTGTTTTTGTTTTGCCTAAATGTAATAA
>CAZYDV010000061.1:0-21726 GCA_964646405.1 uncultured Granulosicoccaceae bacterium
CACTGTCGTTAACCGCTACCGGCGCCACGTTCTTTGGCGTCACGATCACCGTGACCGTCGCCGCGTTTGACTCGGCGCCGTCTTCATCCTTTACCGTATAGGTGAACTGCACCGGGCTCGTGGTATCTGTGTCATCCGCCGGCGTATAAATCATCGTGCCATCGAATTGAGGCAATGCCTGCATCGGCAGTGACGTTGCAACACTGGTCGCGACCAGTGATCCGTCCGCGTCATCGTCATTCGCCAACGCCGCTATCATCAGCGGCTGCCCGACTTCAACCATCAGAGGCGCACCGTCCACGTCAAGGTTGTCATCGAGGGCAACGGGGTCGAAATTGATCGGCGGCACTTCGAGCGCAGGTGCTGCGTGGTCGAGGGCCAGTCGAAAACCGACTCGGTTGCTGGCAAAGCCTGTTCGTTCATTAAGACGACTGGCTGAACGAGATTGCAGTGCCTGTAGAGCAAACGATCCGCCCCGCAATACTCGCTGCCCGCCTGTTGAGAGTTCAACAACACAACGCGATTCGGCACCGCTGTAAGCCTCATCATATTCGCTGCAGGTCCACTCAGACACATTGCCATGTATGTCGTGCAATCCAAACGCATTGGGTGCATAGGAACCCACGGGTAGAGACTGGCCGACGATCTCACCGAAATTAGCCTGCTCTGCAGTGATATCAGACCCCGTGTGATACGCCGTTGACGTGCCTGCACGGGCGGCGTATTCCCATTGGGCCTCAGTCGGCAGCGTGTAGCGACGACCGGTTTGTTCAGACAACCAGGCCGCATAAGCTGTGGCATCGTGCCATGGAATGTTGACCACTGGCCGATCCCCTCGACCCAGACCCTCATCCGACGGAATTTCTCTGCCCGTCGCCGCTGCAAATACGTCGTATTGCGCAAACGTGACCTCGTGCGTGCCCAACCCGTACTTGTTGGAAAAGCAAATGTCACGTTGCGATTCATCCGCGTTGCGACCGTTCTCGTCGGCGGGACTCCCTATCGCGAAACAATTACCCTCATTGTCCGGCAATGGAATGTCCACAATCTGTGGCAGTGGCACCGAGTAGGGACGTACGGTTACGGACCAGTCAGTACTGACCTCTTCGCGGCCATCCAGAACAAAGGCCCAATAGGCTTCCCACGAAAACGCCACACTGACATTCTCATCGTTGAAGAGGGTGTAACGCCCCTGGTTGTTGTCCCACAGGAAAAAATTGAGCGAGACATCGTTTTGCACCGATTCGTTGAGCTGACAACCCTCAACTGAGCCGGTCTGGCAATCAGTGTCATCTTCGGCGTGCAAAACCATGTCGGTGTAGCTGATGGGGCTGCTCAGTGGATTGCCAATCAAGTTCCAGTCGTTGACAACCGGGATATCGAAGTTGAAACAAGCTGTATCTCCGGCAGTCGAACCATTGCAAGTAGCCTGGTCAACCAATACAACCGGCGCGCTGCCCTCTGGCATGGTGAGTACGACTTTCTGTTGGCTGATAAACCAGAATCCGGTGCCAGGCGGGGGTATTGGCGAATCTGCTTCCAACAGGACATAGCCGCGCCGGGGCGGATCATCGAGATCAGTGTATTGAAAGGCTGACCACTGAGCGGTCTCGCCCGATTGGTCCACCGCATCCGCCAGCTCCACGAGATCGCCCATGGTGGTGCCGACTGGTGCGTGGCAGGGAATACTCAACAGGTGCCAGGTCAGCACCTGCGAGACTAACCGTTGACCACCTATACCGCATGATTCCGGAGACAGCGCCGCACGCGCGTTGTGGACCAACGGCGTTTTTTCGCCATCAATGCCAAGTGCCAGACCAGGCGCCAACTGCAGCCCGCATACCAGTAACAGCACTAACATCAATCGTCTAACGACTCGCGACGGCATGTTTCGCCACGCAGAACCAGCATTTGAAAACATCGAGTTACTCAAAGCCTTGAATACCTTTACCGGAAAATCCTAAGAAGCCGCCCTACAGACCCACCATCGTCACGAGTTACCAGCGCGAGAACCAACATTTGTCAACACTGACATCATCTAGACCCGGCAAAACGCTCACGCGAAGCTTTCCTAAAAGTGTGGGAGAGCCAACTTCCAATACGGTATTCGATCAGGACTGGAATACGCCATTGTGCAAAACGCGTAAGCGGTGATTTGGATGTGCGAGAGTGTGTCATGCAAATCAAAAATCTACCAGTATTAAACGCTCAAATACACGTGCTACCAGCAAATAAATTCACGTTCGCGACTTGCAACTCGGGCAGCTAACAACCGGTAACGAGAGTTTTACACCCGCGTATGGGTAATTGTTGAGGCGACAGCACATTAACCCACCCGAACAACACAAGGCGCCCGGGTGAACAAGAGAGCTACATTGAACAAATTTGTCATAAAAACGCATGATCGACAGAACAAAACACGCACCTGCCACTCGCTATATTTGTCAATTACAAATCACTAAAAAAAATTAACAGAGGTGGTCGGATCTCCTGGCTACTGTTTTTGCGCGTTAGCCCACGTGCTCTGATTATTGACCGCCCAGCAAGAATTCGAGTCCCTGCGGTCCACCATTTTTTTTGTTTTTTGGTTTGCATGGACCAAATAAGCTGTTCGACTCAGCTATCGGCGCATCGGGTTTACCGTTGTATGTACCATTCAGCCATGTGACTTATGACGGGCACGAACAAAGCTCGCCGCAACAGCCATAAGCTATCAACAAACGCAGTTCGGCCGAGCAAATGACTAATCCAGCTTGACGAGATAACGTTTAGACCAAAGCTTGCCGGTGACCCAATAGGCCTGTCGTATGCGATCGTACGCTATGCCGTTCAGTACCTGATCGCGACTGGCGCCTGCGTGCTTGGCGACCAACTCAGAAAAATCATAGTAGGCCACGACATTGCCATTCGTTGGATCGATCTTGACGATAAACGGACTCTGCCAGATATTCGCCCATAGGTACCCCTGAGCAAACTCGAGTTCGTTGATTCGACGCACACTGTGTTGTTGGCTGTGCACACGAATGGTGCGCTCTATTTTAAACGATATAGGATCTCGAAAATAAATCGCATCACTGCCGTCACTCATAATGAGGCGCCTGCCATTATTCGCAAGCCCCCACCCTTGCCCCTGATAATTCAACTCACGTTTTAATTCCATATTCTCCGGATTCAAAACCAATAAAGTATTCTCTTTCCATGTGAGCACATACAGTTCGTTGTCCAGAATCGTTAAACCTTCTGCAAAGAATCGCTCAGCAAATATTTTTTCAACTATTGCCAAGTCAGTATCAGCAGCATACTTTCTGACTTTTGACTTTCCATACAACCCGCTTGACTCATAGAGTAAACCGTCCGCTATCTCCAAACCCTGAGTAAAGTAGCTCGGGTCATGATCCATGCTTTCAACGATGGTATAACGCCCAGCAACCTGCGCAAAGAGCGTTTCAAAACAGAGAACTGCCGCGATAAATAAAATACGCGGCGCGTACCCTGAGTTTTTTTTTACCCGACTAAAAAACCATTGAAGCGACTCCACAGACGTACCCCGTTTAGTAATTATATTTCAAAATATCGATTGACCCGTAGCCGACACAGCGAGATCAACGACAGCAATTGCTGCCACCTTCAGGAAGCAGCAACCCCCAATGCAACACTATCGATCTTCGGCGGACAAACGACTGCGCGCACCCAGCCTACTACACACCGACTCACTGCGGAGCCGTATTGCTGCATCGATGATTCTAACAGAATGTACGCGACCTGAAGGACAGCCAGGACGCCTTAACTTTGCCACCGCTAATCCGCCATTTCAGTATGCAGTGCGCCAGCCGCACTGTGGATCTCAGCTGCCGGCGTGAGTGTTGCCGAGGGCTTTAATAGTGATTCACCGGTTGCGGCACGAAAATCGTTCACCTCGCCGAGCATGCTGCCGCGGTGCGCAAACATGGCGTCTTCGTGATTGTAGTGCCTGAGATTGGCGGCAAAGAACAGGCGATAGATACCATCAACCGCGCACTTGTCTGCACAGTCGAGGCAAATGAACACTGGTGAGAGGCCGAGATTCACTTACTCAAAGCGCAACTGATGCGCGCCACTGGACAGCCGGATTCTATCCTGTGTACACAGCTGGAAACAGCACTCTCAGTGGCAAGGCAACAAGGTTCATCTATGCTCGAGTTGCGAACGCTGAACCGTGCTTGCGATAGTCTGGCACGCTCAACACACCGCCAGCAATATCTGGATCAATCGAACGCCCTGCTCCCTCGATTTGACGAAGGTCGAGATATTGCCGATATACGCACCGCGACCGAAATTATAAAAACGCACCCAATGCGTAAGGACGTCGATCACACGTAAAACGACCACCAACTACAGCTAAATGTCGATGCAGTGGCACCGCCCATCGATCTGCCGGCGTAGCGTCGATTGAGTATCAATTAAGATCCAAAACAATAAAAACTGTCAATTTCCGACCGACATCTGTTTTATCGATCGACCGATTGGTTCGATCAGCATGAAGCAGTTTCACACCAATTCACAGGGAATTCACAGTGATGCAATCGAAACCGAACAGTGCCGGCTTTACCCTGATCGAACTTATGATTGTTATCGCAATCATTGGCATACTGGCATCGGTAGCAGTCCCTTCCTACGGCAAGTACGTGCAAAAAACCAAATTCTCCGAGGTCATTCAGGCAGTCGCCGAGGTGAAAAAGGCCGTCGAGATGTGCTACATGACTACCCACAGCCTGACGGTGTGCGACGATGCAACTACGGGCAACGGCAGCAGTTCAGATGCTGGCGTCGCCGCGGCGAGCGATCGTACATTGAGTGTGCGAAATATGGACAACTTGGACGTTGTCTACATCAACCCGGTATCTGTCACGATCGTTGGCGTGGGCACCAGTGACGTCAACAACAAGCAATACCACTTAAACGGCATTCCGCAAAATGGATCGCTGGTCTGGACGCTGGATGAAGGCAGCTCCGATTGTGACGAGGTAGGACTGTGCTAGTTATAGCTGGCTATTGGTCGTTAGCTGTCACAAGGACATAGCGCAGACACGGGCTAAGTGTAGAGTGTCGCCATTCACAAAGCGCTTCGCGGGCCGGCGTCATCTGAACAACTGCCGGTATACCTCGCGCTGACGCTTTGCGAGAAGGTCATATTCTTGCCTCCCATCTTGACCTTAAGCCTGCCGTGCCAGCGCGCGCCACGATACGTAAGCTCGGCAATACCACTGGCACCGCCAGAGCCGCAAACCAGTTCGTAGCCACCGCTGTCACTCGCACTTAAGTGACACCCTTTGAACGCCGGTTGCAGCAGTATCGGGAAAAAATCGTCCAGCCTCGCAAGGCACTCGCTATGCGCGGTTGCATCGGCGCGCAAATTCTCATCCATGTTTGGCATGCGAATTCGCGTATGCAACTGATACTGACCCGGCAGAATCAGGTCCTTTGCATCAGTGGCCAGAGAAACAGACGTCACTGCCAGTACAACGGCAATACTTGCTCTGAGGGTCATTTTTGCAGCTGGCTTGTGTGTGCGAGAGCCCCTATTGTACCGGAGCTAATTCTCACTTTTTTACCGGGGCGGGGATCGCGCGCAGCAATTATCACCGTGCTGCCCGACAGCCCCCTCGCAGCACAGTCGCAGTCCTCAACATTTGTTTGTTGACGCCGTATGCCGGTTCTTTGAACTGGTGCAAATGAGGCGATGAGAAGTCCCTATTTTCAGGGATGCTTTTGATGTCCATAACCGATAGGATTGCAGGTTTACGATTACTATTCCTATCGGTAAGAAAATGGACCAGAAACGGACCGATACAAAAACCAGATCAGCAGGCGCGCTGCTGCACCGCGGGCTGGAGCGGGCTGATTCTCATTCTGGTGCTGTTCGCATCCCGCCCCGCACTGGCGACGTTTCCGACCGGTTTCGAAACCATCAGCCTGGGCGTGCCAGAGAGTTTCAATAGCTCAATGAGCATCTACGATGGTTCGGACGAGACACTGCGGGTCAGGGCATTCGCCGATCTGGACGGCGGCAGTCCAGTCGACTTCTCGGTTTTTGTCCAAAATCGCGAAGCGACGTACGGCGGTTTCGACGTCGCTTCAGGCAGGAACTAATGGGACGCGGTGGTCAACGTGGGACCCAATGACCCACCCGCGTGGAATGGCAACGTCTGGCCCAACGATTATCCGTTTCTGATTCACTACACCAATTTCTATCATCGCTTTCGTCCGATGGTGGCCGAGTTGTATGCGAATACCGAACAGGGCTCGGTGTTTGTCGATCGCGCAATCGAATCGACCGTCGATGGCAGGTCCGCCAACTTCAGCTATAACGGCGGTGGATCAACTGCGCTCAATTCACTGGGCGTACAACTCACACCTGCGGGGGTGGACACTCGCCGGCAACCCGTTTTATCGACCCATAGCCATCGACGGCGTTCGCATAGAAACCGAGACCGACTCCACCTGCGAGGCCCCGTCCTTATGTGACCTCGATCTGGCCAGCGCGGAATCCCTGGTGCTCAGTACCGCATTCGAATACGACGGCACTGCCTACCAGTCAAAGTCTGCCGCGACTCACTCACCACCTGGTCGGCAGCATAGTAGGCGACCATGGCCGGATCGGGCGCATCCAGCCCACGGCTGTTGATACCGACGCGTTAACAAACGAGACCAAAAAAGAAATCCGCCAACTAGCTCGGCACCAACCACTAGGCGATCGAGATATTGACGCTGTCGTGTTTCCCTGATATGTTTTCTGTGCAAACGCTATCGCATCTGCTCAATAAATACTATCGACAAAAACTACTTCAAACGCCTCTTTTTGGACTCCTTCAGATAGACTGTCAGCATCCACCCCTAATTGCTTAAAGAGGTATTCTATTAGTTCTTTCTTCACATCATTTGTGACCTTGCGTTCCAGCGCACCAAATATTGACCCCGTAACGAGATCACAGGCCTGGAGCAAATCGGATTCTTTAGCCCGAACAAACTCTATCTGAACTTTGTCGCCATGCTCGTATTCCAGATGCTCACGCAGCACATCGTCTCTTGATCCGAGACTACGACGCTCCAGAATAATAGAGGATGGCGCAACGGAAGACGATATTACTTTTTCCATTCGCTGGCGTTGGTACTCTGCATAGACCGAGGCCAGCTCAGCTTTGACGGACGGCCAGCCTAGATTGTCTTTGGACGAAAGCACCGCTATCCTGATCTTAACGGCCTCGTGACTCAAAACCGTATCGATCATCGCTTTAGATAGTTCGCGCTTATACCGATTAGTACTGTTGTAGGATACTTCCAATCTGTACCCTGATTGTTCTCTTTTTTCATTGAGCAATCGCTCAACCGATTCAACGTCAGTACATGATAGTACGCCACACAAAAACGGTCGCTGCTCCAACGGATTATCTATGACGCCCGATTCACAGATATAAATCCTATCATTCGCCGATTGCTGACGACCAAATGCCGTTCCAGAGAAAAGAGCACTGAATAGACCTGTAGCTATCACTGATCGGCGACTGATTTTAATCAATGTAATTCTCCTATAACCAACTCTCTTACTTCAGCCTTGAATTTTGATGGGAACCTTGTTTTTTTATCTACCCTGGCCGCCTTGAATGACGAGGAACTTAAGCCAACAGCCCCCACGAAGTTTACTCCTCTGATATCTGCTTCCCGAAAGTTGACCGCTTGCAGATGTGCCCCCAGAAAACTTGCTTGCGAAAGATCAGCTCCTTGAAAGTTCACTGCTGTGAGTCTGGATTTTACAAAACTGGAACTCTGCAACTGCGCTTCAGTAAAATCAACAGACAAAAATTCGCATTCTGTATAAGACGTTTTTTTTGCCCTAATATATCGGAGGTTTAGTTTAGAGAATACAATCCCATCGCACTTTGCCAATGCGCCATATTGATTCCTCCCAAAGGTGTTAAAGGCTACGGTAGTTTCTATTGCGGCAGACTGATTTTTGCCATTTGTTTTTTTTGACGCCCAATCATTGATCGTGAAAGCCAACGCCGCCAGCAGATAATCCGCATCGTCCGGAGAATCATCAATAACCCGGGCAAGACCGTACACACCCCCTATTCTCGCCGTTGTTTCTGTCTCTTTGAGCAGATTCATCGCTGTGCCAACCTGTTTCCCAAAATCTTTGTATTCCTCCAGTCTGAACTCTTGCCATGCGAGAAATGCGGTCGACGCGATAAGTATTGAACCGAATGCACTTACAATCATTTTTCTAATTTGAATACTAGCATCAAATAATGAATCAGCCGAAAGATCCCTATGCTGATTCAAAATCACATTGGGCAAATATACTAGCGCTGCTATCGCGAGTATGACTTCAACAACAAGAATAACGATATACAGTTGCACCACAACCCCAACGGTAGACCTGACAGGTCAATATACCGAATATTTCTCGACAGTTGAAGAGTAATAATACATTCTTTAGCTACTTCTGCTGCCTCGTTCCCCCAAACACACAACTACATTATCATTCACCATCTCGAGAAACCAAATAGGATCAATAGTACTAATGACGCAGAGATTCTCCAACAAGCGAGCAGTCGTTACCGGCGCGGCTCATGGCATCGGTAGAGCAGTCGCATTGAGACTCGCCAGAGAAGGTGCCAGCATCATGGCCGCAGACGCCGATCAATCTGCCCTTGAACAGACAGCCAACGACATTCGGCAACTCGGTGTGCAATGTGAGTGTTTCACGCTCGATGTCTCACAACGGGCTGAAGTGGCCGCACTGGTTGAGAAGACCGTATCCACTTTAGGCGGCGTGGATGTACTGGTGGCCAATGCCGGCATCATGGACCGCGAGCCGTTTCTGCAGATGACAGACGATCTGTGGGATCGCGTACTGTCCGTCAACCTCAAAGGCGTTTTCATGTGTGGTCAGGAGGTGGCGCGACAGATGGTGGCGCAAGGTGGCGGAGGTAGAATCGTCAATCTGGCGTCCAATTCCGGCATCTTCGGTGGTCGCGGGCGAGCAGCGTATGGTGCGAGCAAAGCCGCCATCATCAATCTTACGCAAACCATGGCGATTGAACTGGCTGAACACGGCATCCTGGTCAATGCCGTCGCACCGGGTGCAACGCGCACGCGCGCAGTCAGCGGCGATGTTCCTGGACCTAGTGTCTACAACCGCGCGCCATTGCAACGATTCGCCGATGCTGACGAAATTGCCGCGATGATCTGCTTTGCCGCATCGGATGAGTGCTCCTTTACCACTGGCCACGTGCTCGCCGCCGACGGCGGCTTTACCGTGGCAGGCGTGATGGAGGGTTGAGCCGCTTCTTCTCTGCACAACAATCGTCCGACATTCCAAGCCTTGACAACATCTATGCACGCCACCGGACTCGACGCACTCGAGCAACAGCTGGCCGTCGATTTAGAGCGACTGAATCTGCCGCCAAAGCCGTGGTGTCCGCCACCTGCAAACGGCGAGAATCAAACCACGTGTGACGTCTTGATTATCGGTGCCAGTATGTGTGGCCTGGCTGCTGCCTTTGCATTGCGCTGCGCGGGCATTGTCAACATTCGCCATATCGATCATCGCGACGATGGCCATGAGGGACCGTGGCTGAACTACGCCAGAATGCAAACGCTGCGATCGCCCAAACATCTCACCGGACCTTCACTGGGCTTTGCCAACCTGACCTTTAGAGCCTGGTACGAGGCACAACACGGCAGCGCAGGCTGGCAGGCACTGGATAGAATCGATCGCACGGTGTGGATGGACTTTCTACGCTGGTATCGAAAAGTCACCGCGGCTCGTGTCGACAACCATTGTCGTGTGACGCGCATCAGGCCCGGGCCACAGCAGGTGATGGCAGACATTGCAGATGCCAATGGTAAAACGCAACAAATTGCCGCGCGGCAGGTGATACTGGCAACAGGCCGTGAGGGCCAATCGCAGCCTCGTGTACCGGATGCGCTGGCCACGCTATTCAGCCAGCCAGACAAACGAGTACAACACTCAGCCGAGGACATTAACTTTCAAAGCCTGCAGGGGAAACGGGTCGCAGTGATTGGCCTATCCGCTTCGGCGTTTGACAATGCCGCCTGCGCGCTGGAAGCCGATGCCCTGCAAGTGACGGTGCTTGGCCGCGCCAGCGCACTACCCGCTATCAACAAAATGAAACAGACCGTCTATCCCGGATTCACTCACGGCTATCCGGCGTTAAACGACGAATGGAAACTGCGCATCATGCGATACATTGCCAGAACACGTATCGCACCGCCTCGCGCCTCGGTGTTGCGCATCGCGAAAGATACACGCGCGCAATTGCAACTGGACGCAGAAATCAAGCGTGCTGAACCGATTGATGACGCCATACGCCTGCATACCAAAACGAGCGACATCACCGTTGATCGCGTGATTCTCGCCACCGGTTTTTCGATTGATATGCAAAGCCCCGCCGAGTGCACTGACATCAACCCACATCTACTGTTGTGGCAACACCGCATGCCCGACGAACCGCTCGATGAGTGGATGCGAGCGCCGTACCTTGGCGACGGCTTCGAATTTCGCAGCCGCATCCCGGATGCCCTGCCCGGCTTGCAACGCATTCGCTGCTTCACGCATACCGCACAGTTGAGCCTCGGCAATCTCGCCAACGATATTCCTGCCGTCAGCGAGGGTGCAAACCGCCTGGCGACGGCCGTGGTACAGGCAATGTTTGTCGACGAAATCGATTACCACTGGCAGCAACTGACCGCCTACGACGACCCGGAACTGCGTGGAGATGAATGGCCGGCACACCCAACCCGGGCTGGATAGGCCACTTGCGGATCACGGCCGCTACCTCACACCTCTTGACATAGTACGAAATCGGATTATTATTGATACGAACTCGTACTACATGGAGGTGTATCTATGCCCACTCGACGCCGATTTCTTAAAATTCTTGGTGGCGGTACCATTCTCGCGGCAACCGCCGCCACCGGTTTTGTGGCTACGCGCACGCCCACCCGCGCACTGGCCCCGTGGCAGCCAGCCAGCTACGCCGACCCTCGCAAGGCAGCTCTTTCGTATGCGCTGCTGGCGCCAAACCCGCACAACCGCCAGCCCTGGCTGATTGAGCTGATCGGAGAAGACAGCCTCGTCATTCATCGCGATACTGAGCGCGAGCTGCCGCACACCGATCCCTTTCACCGCCAGCTCTATATCGGGCTGGGGGCGTTTGTCGAGACGATGGTGCTCGCGGCCGGGGCCCAGGGGTATCAGGTCAAACTGACACTGCTGCCGGAGGGTGATGACGGCCCGGTAGCCCGAGCGACTTTGTCCCGTGGCGCCAGCGCCGATCCACTGGCCAGGCAAATCCTGCAACGCCACTCCAGCAAAGATCCCTACACCGAACAGACGCTCTCTGACTCGCAAATCGCACAGCTGCAACCCTACGCAACGCTGCACCTCGATGAACAGCAGGTGCAGCCAATTCGCGCGATGACCCGCCGGGCATTCGATATCGAGGCCTATACGCCGCGCACGCTGAAGGAATCTGTCGATTTGATGCGTATCGGCAAAGCTGAAATCAATGCTAACCCGGATGGCATCGAACTGACCGATCCACTGCTGGAGGTGTTGCGACACCTGGGTATGCTGGGCGAAGAACAACTGTTGGACACGGAACACCCTGGCAACCAGGCCCATCTGCGCGCCTATCACGACATGCTCGAGGCGACACCGCACTATGCGGTGCTGACCACCGCGAGCAATACCCGCCACGATCAGCTCGATACCGGGCGACGGCTGATGCGTTTGTATCTGAAAGCTACCGAAATGGGCATTGGGCTGCACCCCGTCTCGCAGGCGCTGCAGGAGTACCCTGAAATGCAGGCCGAGTACGCACTGGCTCACGAACTGCTTGCGCCACAGGGCCATACCGTGCAAATGTTACTGCGCATGGGCTTTGGCCCCGACCCCGTCGCCACGCCGCGATGGCCGCTGGAGACTCGGATACTTGACGACACCTGAAGAGGAACAACAAAACGTCTTTCGGTTTTTTACCGAGGTTGGCATCATCCAGCAATTGATGTCGACCAAGCTCGAATCAATGCTGCCGGGTCGCATGAGTGCGACCCAGTTCGGCATCCTCGGGCATCTGTCGCGTCGTCCTGAAGGTGAGACCCCACTGCAGTTGTCCAGAGCGTTTCAGGTTCCAAAAACCTCGATGACTCACATGCTCGCCGTGTTGGAAAAACTGCAGTTCGTCGCGATCGAACCACACCCCGACGACGGACGTTCGAAAATCGCCCGCGCAACCGAAACCGGGCAGATCTTTCTGCGCGACTGCATGGGCCGCATGGGTCGCGAGCTCGCCCCGGTGATGGCGGAACTCACCCCCTTGCCGTTTACCAGTGCCTTGCCGCACCTGATGCGTGTGCGCGAGGCGCTGGATCGAGAGCGCGATTGATGATCGCGGTTAATCTTTATGTTCTAAAAAACCATTCAAACGAACGATGAACCAAATTCAACTCAAACAACAACGCTATGTGTAACTCATCGGCGACAGGCAGCGTACATCTGGTCGGCAGTGTGCCGCTGCAAAACAATACGCAGGTGTTCGAGCTTGGCTGCACCGAATTGGGGGATCGAATTCGGCGTCTTCCGGATGGCGAAACAGGCGAACGCAGCAACTGGATCAGATGGCAATATCCGGTACTAGCGCAAACACCACAACTGGAAAAAATTGAACTGCCAGCCGATCGCTACGGCAAAAACGCCGCGCAGTTTAAATTGCGCGATGGCTGCAGCGCCAGCCAAATTGATTTCCCTGCATTGGGATACAGCCAGGCGGCGATTGCCTCCTACGCCGAATTTTCGCGGCTAAAGGAACAACAGATCATTCCCAGCACTTGCCGCTTTCAAGTGGCCCTGCCGACCCCGCTCGCACCAATGCAGTTTTACGTCGCCGCAGATGATCGACAACAGATCGAACCGATGTACGAGGCGCAGCTGCTGGAAGAACTGCATCAAATACTCAACGCTATCCCATCGTCCAAGCTGGCTATTCAGTGGGATACCGCGGCCGAGTTTGGCGTTCTGGAAGGCGTATTTCCCAGCTGGCTTGCCAACCCGGAGGCAGACATACTCACACGCCTGGTGCGGCTGGGCAACGCCGTCCCGGCGGATGTAGAGCTGGGTTATCACCTGTGCTATGGCGATTCCGGACAAAAACACTTTGTGGAACCCGCCGATACCACTCACCTGGTGACCATTGCCAACGGCATCGCCAGTGGTCTGCAACGGGTGTTGAACTGGATACATATGCCGGTGCCGAAAGACCGCACCGATCGTGACTACTACGAACCACTGCGCAATCTGCAACTGCAGCCGGAGTCAGAAGTGTTTCTGGGCCTGATTCACGACGGCGATGGCAGCGATACAAACCATGCGCGCATACGGGCTGCCCAATCGGTGCTGGATAATTTTGGCCTGGCAACCGAATGCGGTTTTGGGCGCAGACCAACAGAATCAATTGCCCCGCTGATGCAACTGCACGCGCAACTGGCCGCCGACACCGAACGCGAGCAATGACAGACAACCGCGATGCCATCGAGGTGCAGGCCGAACTGCACCACCAGTATTTTCTAGGCTTGCAACTGATGGTTGCCGTCGAGGAAGACCGGCACTCCATCTATGAATGGATGTTTCATCTGTTCAGACAACAGCACGAAGAGAAGTTTCTCTCCAGCTTTCAAAAACTTGGCCTGAACGAATTGCCGCACGCGATCGCCTGCGCCAAATACCACGCACTGTCTAACGGCATTGGCGGCGTGGCAGTGGAATACATGGAGGAATCGGAAAGCAAGGCCTGGGTTCGCTTTCGCTATCCGCGCTGGATGTATGCCGGTGCCGCGATCTGCGGTATTCCGGTGGAGGCCAGTCGCGGTTTTCTCAATGGCTGGTATGCACAAAATGGGGTCAGCTTGAACAATCCACGCCTGGGCTTCGTCTGTGTCTCGGAAGATATGACCGGGCAATACGGTTTGTGCGGCTACTTCAGACAATACGAGCGTGACCTTAAAGACGACGAGCGACTGATTTTTGCACCCGACGAAGTACCTCCCGCCTATGACCCGGCGGCACAACCGCTGCCACCGGCAAACAACTGGAGTGAAGAGCGCCTGGCCAAGGCAAATCGCAACTACGCAATGGAATATATTCGCAACGGCATCGGCACCCTGGTGCAAGTGCTCGGCGCTGACCGTGCCTTGTCGATCGCCAAACGCGCGGCAAGGCTGACCGGACTACAACACTACCCGAGCATGGCGACGGCACTTGGCGTGAGCGACGGTGGAGTGAACAACGCGGCCGATTTTCTCTGTGCCGCAATGCGCGGGATGGGCGATGAGTGCACCATCAAACACCGCGACTGCAACGCTATTCTGGTCGTGCAGGAAAACCTGCGTATCGTTCGAGGTCTGCCGGCAGTGGAAGCCGGGAATTTGTTAAATTGCTGGATCGAACTGTGGACAGGCGCAATGGACTCACAGCGCGAACGCCTGAACGTGGATTGTGAGGGCGACGGCGCTCGATTGCTCTGGACAATCACATGCTGACAAACGCATTCACTGGCTGCAGCAGCAAGCGCTGACCGTTCGAATAATCCAGACTATCCGGCGAATATCCTACCGTCTATTTATCTACTGAGCCTTTCAAACACAATGCTGTCGGGCTATTGGCCATCGCCGGCTGCTCAGTCGGCGACGACCGGTTTTCTGCTCCTGGCGCTATGTCGATGGCAGAGACGAAAGCTCCCAGCCGGTATTGCGATCGGGTTTCGTTTTATGCACGCTCCTGTGCCACACGATGTCGTTAACCTCGGGTGAAAAATAGTAGGTTCTGGTTCGCCACTCGTCGTTGCAGATAACCTTGAATGCATCGAATTCACCGGCTTCAACAGAGACGCGCTCCTGCGCTGTAACCTCGCAGTCGCGCTTGTCTTTCCAACCATCTGGCCACGTGGTGCTTTTCCCCACCACGTAAAACGACATGGTATTGCCCACCTCCAGTGGAAACAGAGCACCTTCGACTTCTTCCATAGACTGAGTCCCGACACCCCAGGCCTCGCCGGACCATTTCGGAGAAGGCAATATTGGATTAGCGTAGTTGGTCCACGTTGCGCCGGTAGAACTCTCGAAGTTGTACAAGTCTCCCTCTATAGACACCAACGCTGACGTATCAGTTTCACCTTTGATATTTTTTGTTGTTCGTGTGTAGCCGACAGGGTTCGGCTTCACTGAAAAGGCCGGCATGGGCGCACTAACCGGTTCTGTTTTGAGTCCGCCGCTACTCGACTGACAGCCGGCAACGATGATGGAAGCCAGGGCAACAACGGCTGGTGTTTTAAGGGGATTGGCTCTAGGCATCTACTTTATCTCGATGACGAAAATTTCGCGTGTACGGTATCACCACGGGCGCGTCTGAATAAGCAATCGATGTGGGCCAACGGTGCCACAAAACGATTTGCCGTCTAGTCAGTTGGCACAACTTGAACGCCAGGCCAGTGTAGTTGCGGACACTCGGGCGTACATCCCCCGAGCGGGGGAAAGCGAGATGAGTGATGGTTGATAAGTCGACGACTGCAGCTCGAGGTTTGTCTGTCACATCGAACTGTCACTGCACGGCGCAACAGCAGCGCGAGAAATCAAGTCCTGTAGTTTGCCTGCCATTCATCCAGCGTGCGGGAAAACTCATCCGCCGGTGTGTCGCTTGCCAACAGCTTGCGCATGATGTCCTGCTGACTCTGTGGCGCAATCCCGCCGACCGGTGGTGTGAGATCCAGATTGCAAGGAAACGCATACCCCTCAGCGGTTGCGGCTATTACATCGTCTATCTCGCGGGCAGATAAACTGCTCTCACGTTTGGCTTGCAACAGCGATGGGTAGATCTGGTGGCACAACAGGGTTCTGTCGACCAGCTCGGTGGTGCGCCCGAAGGCCGATCCAATCTGCCACAGGTTGGCAAAGCGATCGGTGGTGGTCTGGTTCTCGCCAGCGGCGTGAAACACCGCCGGGTTAAAAAACACCATGTCCCCTTTTCTGAGTGGCAACTGCACGTGGTGGTCGTCAAAGTAGCGTCGGAACTCATCCAGCTGCGTGGCGACGTAGCCTGCGCCATATTGCTGTGAAAACGGCAAGAGCTTGGTCGGGCCGCTCTCAATCGGCATATCCACATGCGCGATGGCGCCCTGCAACGTCAGGTGGGGCGACAGATGATGCACGTTCTTCGGATAGGCCTGCAGCTGCTCGATGCCCTGAAAACCCAGATGGTAGTCTCGATGGCACACCTGCGCCGTGCCACCCGGGTGCACAACATTGACCTGCGCGGTGATTTGATAATTCGGCCCAAGCCAGGCGAGACTTGCCAGATGCACGACCGGGTTGGCGTAGTAGCGTACAAACAATGGCGCATCGGCGAGTGCGAGCTTTTGATGGGCATTCCACAGCCGGCTGTTGGCACCGGATGCGGCAAAGTGATCACCTGCCGAGTCGCCGCTGGCAGATTCGGCCTGAATAATCTGCGTCAATACGTCAGTGACGCGATCGAGCTCATCGACATCCGCGTAGGCGCCTTCGATAACGACGATCCCGGCACCCCGCTCGAAAACCTGGTTCCATTCGGCTAACAACCGGGCGCGGGTATCCGGATCATCAACCACGCCCGAGATAGTCTGACCACTGTAGATCGGAATGTGCTGATCTATACGTGCCGCACAAGATACCTGTTGTTCATCGGTGCGGGCCGAAGTGAGTTTTTGCAACTCCAGCAGATTGCAGTCACTGCTGGAGAAATTGGCGTTGCCGGGCAGACCGTGCATGGGTGTGAACTCGTTCAGAGCCGTCAGGTGCTGAAATCATAAACGGTTTCACGACTCTGGAAAACAACTGCGGGTATCACGCGTCAGACGGGCTTGCAAAAACCACAGCAGGGGCATCAGGCATGGCCCGACATGAACGCCGCAATATTCTAGGGGGCCGGCTGCACACCCGCCGGAAATATCAGCTCTCTGTTCAGATCTGGCCCGGCGCCGGTGTCGGTAACAAACCAGTAGCCCTTCCAGGGTGTGAGATAGCTATCCCCGGACTGCAGGATATAGCCGGTGCCGGACTGATACTCAAACAACACATCACCGGTTATCGACGCTTCATCGGCGA
Source organism: uncultured Granulosicoccaceae bacterium (assembly GCA_964646405.1). Lineage (GTDB taxonomy): Bacteria > Pseudomonadota > Gammaproteobacteria > Granulosicoccales > Granulosicoccaceae > CAKZSB01. Next base: position 17,200 of record CAZYDV010000061.1, read on the forward strand.
CTTCCAGCGTACAACCGTCTGCGCAGTTGCCAGAAGCAGTCTTTACTCTGATGTCACTCGCAGTGCCGTAGGCGCTGGAACGCCGACCGATCGCATTCCAGATAATCGACGGGTTATCAAGCCAGCTATCTGCTAATGGTGTAACCGAACAATGTGCGTTGAAGTTGTTGGGCACTGTCGCAACAGCATCGCAAGCCGAAACCGCACTTCCGGTACTGCTTGCGACCTGGAATCGATCCAGCTCTATCGAGACATCGCTGCCGGAATTTTGAATCATCCAGAATGCCTTGCCATCCAGATCAATAGATTCGTTGACTTCCAACTGTCGATAACGGGTAGGGGGCAGTGCCGTATCCCAAACATAAAGCAGCCAGTCCTGACCGTAGGTGCCCATGTTGGCAGCACTGAACACTGCAGAGGACGGCGAAATACTGTTGCCATATTGTTCATCGAGCGGCAAGCGCAGCAACTCCCACTCGCGGTCTTTCAACAAGAAAGTATGCAGGTTCTCACTGCGATTGACGTAGATGTCGCTGACCGAATTGTTATCGATATCGTCTTCGAGAATATCGTCGGCCGCAGTCACAAACGCTACGTGATTGCCATTGCCGGCGATCGAGGCTTGTGACGCCGTTGCGGCCCCCAAATCCAGGCTTGCCGGTTCGGCGCTGCTGCGCCGGCGGTAACTGACAAGCTGCACGGTACCGGCCTGCATATCCTTGCGCCAGATACTGCTGTTGCCTGCATCGATATCGAACGCCGAAAAAGCGATGAATCGGCCGTCAGCGCTGATATCCGGTTCTTCGCTGGCATCACCGATCCGGTTGCCATTGGCATCTATGTTGACCAGTGCAATGCTGTCGGTAAATGTGTCAGCGCGATAAACATCCGGCGCCGCGTCGGTGTCGGCATTGCTGATATTGCTGGCGAGGGTGTAAAAAGTCACATACCGCCCATCGGCAGACTGACGCGGATAGAAGCTGTCACTGTTGGCAGGACTGCCGTCGCCATTCCTGCTGATCAGCAGAGTGGTATCGAGCAAGGTATTGCGCTGGTAAACGTGGTACACGCCGGTGTCGGGCACTTCCGGCACCAGCCCGCCAGCGTTCGACACAAAGGTTACCAATCGGCCGTCATTCGATACATCCGCGCCCTGTGCAAGGCTTTCACCACCGACGGGCTGGTTACCGGATAGGTTGTATTCCGTGGGGACGCTGATCAGATCGGTCAGGCCGCTGTCGACGTCGACCATGAAGACGTCCCTTATGTTGTTGTTGTCGCCACTGACCAGGTCGCTGGCGTCAGAGTCGAAAACCACATACCGTCCAGTGTCACTTATCGACACATCGATCGGGTTGGTACTCGTGCCGGTACCGGCTGGCAGGCTCACGCGTTGGGTGCTAGCCTGGATCTGGGGCGTGCGACCTGGCGCGCTGCCGGTATCGCGCCGATAAACCTGCTGCGTGTTGGCGGGCACACCTGCCGAATCCGGCATCAGATTTCCCGCGTTGCTGATAAAGGCGGCGTAACGTCCGTCGCGGCTAAGAGCTGGTGCCTCGCAATCGCCATCACTTAGGCGCTGGAGTCTTATCAAAGGTGCCTGGAACTGGATCCGGAATTTGGCCCCGCACTGAGTGTGATCAGCGGGACTGCCTATCGTGCGGGTAAGCCGCAGGTGGCCAGCGATCACTACCGAAGCATCCTTCAACGGGAACCCGATAACGCGCTGGTATTGCATATGCTGGCGGCCAGCTCCGATGAAAACGTGCCAGAGCGCTGCACAACTGAGTCTGTCCGGCAGCTATTTGATCGCCACGCCGAAAGTTTCGACCGCAACCTGGCCGCGCTTGGCTACGCCGGTCCGGACTTGCTGGCAGAAATTCTCAACGCCACGGCACCGTCACCACAATCACTGCGGGTGCTGGATGCCTGCTGCGGCACCGGGCTTTGCGCACCGGTGGTGCGACCCTACGCTAAGCAACTTGACGGGGTAGATTTATCTGCGGGGATGCTGGAAATGGCGCAGCAGCTGAACACCTACGACACACTGCACGAAGCTGATATCGTCAGCTACGCGCGTGCTGCAATGGCACAGTATGATCTTATTGTGTGCATGGATGCGTTTATCTATTTCGGCCGACTGGATGAGGTTCTGCCGGCACTTACTAGCGCGCTGGCAGACGGCGGGCTTTTAGTGTTTACACTTGAGCAGTCCGATCCCGAACAGGGCGAGGCGGATTATCATTTGGGTATGCACGGCCGCTACCAGCATCCTCGTAGCAGCGTTGAATCGCTGGCGCCGGTATTGCCTGGTTGTCAAATCACGATAGAGGCCTGCGTTGTGCGGCAAGAACTGGGAGCCGATGTGAACGGATGGCTCTGCACCATAGAGAAGTAGATTCGAATTGCGGTCCTTCGCCTGCCAGCCACCCAGTGTTTTGGATAATTCAACGGCCGGCGTATCAGAAGCCAGCCGGCGAATCGTGATATCCGGCTGAATGACTCAGGCATGACGCGTCATCAGCGCCTCCTCGAAGTTGGCAAAGAATTTCTTCGCCAACCGCTTGGACGTACCCTCAATCAGACGCCCACCCACCTGCGCGAGCTTTCCATTGATATCGATTTTCACTTCGTAGGAAAGCAGCGTGCCGTCGTCGGCCTCGGCCAGTTGCACATCGGCACCGCCTTTCGCCATACCGGCGACACCGGCATCGCCACTGCCGTTGAGCTTGAAAACTTCTGGCCCGGCACTGGGATCGATCTCGACGTCGCTGTTAAAACTTGCCTTGACGGGGCCAAACTTCACCACTACCGTCGCTTCAAGTTGTGTGTCACTGACTCGGGTCAGCGTTTCACAACCCGGGATACTTTCTTTTAGTATGTCAGTATCGTTGAGCGCATCGAATACAACCGCACGCGGCAAAGGAATTTGAACATCGTCTTTCAATAACATGGGACTAATCCTGTAGCGGTGAGTTCTGGTAGTGTGTTTTTGGCAGCGCGCCGGCTCGGCGAACGGCTATGATCTCGGCGACGATCGACAACGCAATCTCCTGCGGCGTAACGGCATGCAGATCAAGGCCCGCCGGCCCTACAATCGCGGCTACGGCCTGCTCAGACGCACCGGACTCCAATAATTTTTTTTTCAGGTGAGCGGTCTTTTTGGGGCTGCCGACAAAGCCGATATAATCCGCACCCATTGAGATCGCCGCCTGCAGCGATTTCAGATCACCGTTACCCTGCGTCGCCACCACAATGTAGCGTTGGCTTGACGGACTCTGCAGTTCATCGGCTTGCGTGTTGCTGGCACTGTCGACTGCCTGAACATTCAATCCGAACGGCTTTGCCAGTTCTGCCAGAATGGTTGCGACCGGACTGCTGCCAACAATATAAAGTGCCGGATTGCACAAGACCGGCTCGACAAACACATCCATCGACCCCTGGCTTGGGCACATATTACTGGCCGCCAACACGCCGTCCTGCTCATCACCGGCGCTCAAACCCTGCTCCTGCAGCAATTCTTCAGGCTGAATGCTCACCAGCCGCGGTTCGCCATCGGCTATTGATTTTACCGCCGCGCGACTAACTGCATGGCGTGCACAGCCGCCCCCGATCCAGCCTTCTATGATGTCGCCCTCGGCATTTAGAATTGCCTTGGCACCTGGTTTAGCCGCGGTTACCGACACCGTGCGGACCACAGTGGCCACGGCAAACTGCTGACCGTCTGCCTTTAGAGATTGTGCGATCGCCGACACATCGCAAATCGGCGGCAGCGCCTCGTATGAACTCATATTAGCAACCACTTAACCGACCCATGTTGGGCGGACAATATTTTATAAACGTTCAAACTGTGCCTCCAGTGCCGCAAGACTGGTAAGCGTATTAGCGGCGGCAAAGTGATCGATATGCGGCAGTGCGGCGGCCATGCACTCAGCTACCGGGGCGTAGTCTCGCCAGCCTTTCAAGGGATTAAGCCAGACGATACGACAATTGCGTTTTTTCAATCGCGCCAGTGCCTGTGCGGTCAGTTCTGGCGGATCGGTGTCATAGCCATCGGATAAAATGATCACCACACTTCTCCCACCGACCGTTCGCGCCGCATACTGCTGGTTAAAAAGATTCAGGTTGGCCCCTATTCGCGTGCCACCACCAAAACCCTGTGCCATCAGCGATAGCCGGTTGATGGCACGCAACGTATCGTGGTCGCGCAGTACGTCGCTGATCCGCACAAGCGAGGTGTGAAAAAGATAGGCGTCGGTCCGCATGTCGTGGCTAATCAGGCCTTTCAAGAACGCCAGAAACACGCGTGCATAAACTGCCATGGACCCGGATACATCCAACAGCGCGACAATTTTCACCGGTCGGTCTGGTCGTGTTCGCGGATACAGGCGAAGCGGTACGCCGCCACTTGCCAAACTTGCACGCAGTACGCGACGCATATCGAGCTGACTTCCGCGCCGCGCTGCGCGTTTGCGGCGCGAGCGCCGATCGCGCATCGCGCGGGCCAGACGAGAGGCCATGATCTCG